>DAOLDN010000370.1:0-4168 GCA_035327385.1 Verrucomicrobiota bacterium
CAAAAGAAAAAACCGCCGGTGGCCCAACCCATGAGAAAAATCGAGGTGGCGTAACCGCCCCACTTGACGGGGTCTTCACCCGGAACCAGCGCCTTCATCGCCGGCAATCGCGCGTGAATGAACAACTGCTGATCCAGACAATCGAACAACCAGCCGAGCGCGGCGACGATGAGAACGAACCAGTGATAACCGTTCATTCCCCGCCACCATGGCGCGGCACCGACATTGGGGGCTGCGGGTGCTGTCATGATGTTCGGCGGATTATTCAGGAACACCCGCCCGCTGGCCACACTCAATTTTGATTCAACCAACTTTTTCCAACCACTGGAGGTAAACGTGCTGCCGAAAAAAAGCCCCGGGCAATAATGCCCGGGGCTGATGCGAGTCAGAATCTATCAGTCAAATGCGTGACCGGCGCAGCAGAGCACGTTCTTGACCTTGTGACGAACGAGGTCTTTGACGGCC
Organism: Verrucomicrobiota bacterium; assembly: GCA_035327385.1. Taxonomy (GTDB): domain Bacteria; phylum Verrucomicrobiota; class Verrucomicrobiia; order Limisphaerales; family JADLHS01; genus DAOLDN01. Next base: position 466 of record DAOLDN010000370.1, read on the forward strand.
TTTCGGGCGGGGCCGAGATATTTGCGCGGATCAAACTCCTTCGGATTCTCCACAAACACTTTGCGGATGGCAGCCGTCATCGCCATGCGAAGGTCGGTGTCAATGTTCACCTTGGTGCAACCGGTGCGGCGCGCGACTTCGATGTCGGATTCGGGCACGCCCTTGGTGTCGGGCATGTTGCCGCCGTATTTGTTGATGTCGTCGGCGAGATATTGAGGCACGCTGGACGCTCCGTGCAGCACCAGCGGGTAATCGCCCATGCCGGCTTCCATCAACGCCTTCTTGATCAGCTTGAGGCGCTCAAGGTCGAGGTGCTGTTCGCCCTTGAATTTGTAGGCGCCGTGGCTGTTGCCGATGGCGATGGCGAGCGAGTCGCAGCCGGTTTCCTTGACGAATTTGACGGCTTCCTCGGGATTGGTGTAATGGCCACTGGTGGAGTGCGCGCCGCCCTCTTCGCCTTCATCGAATTGTGCGCCGACGAGGTGTCCGAGTTCGGATTCCACGGAGCAGTTATGCTTGTGGGCGTATTCGACCACCTTGCGTGTGATCTCGGCGTTTTTCTCGAACGGCTCGTGCGAGGCGTCAATCATCACGCTGGTGAACCCTTCGTCAATGCACTCCTTGCAAAGCTCGAAGGTGTCGCCATGGTCGAGGTGGACGGCGATGGGGATGTTGGAGAGGCTGACGGCGGCCTCAATGAGTTTCTTGAGATAAACCGGGTTGGCGTACTGACGCGCGCCCTTGGAGATTTGGAGCATCAGCGGCGCTTTTTCCTCCTCGCAGGCTTCGACGATGGCCTGGATGAGTTCCATGTTGTTGACGTTGAAAGCGCCGAGGGCGTATTTGCCCTTGAGCGCCTTTGCGAACAGGTCTTTGGTGTGTGTCAGTGGCATAAGATTTCCAATTTCGATTTGATGAAGCCAGGTTTTCCCTCGGCCAGACAGATATTAGGGCCGGGCCGCTGGAAGTGAAATAAAAATAACCGCCCGGAAAACCCTCGTTTGGCGAACCCCCAACATTTTTTGGCCTAAACCGGGAATCTCGGTCTGCAAGCCGGCTCGGCGAACGGATTGTCCCGTCGAGTCCGGCAATCAAGGCTGCCAGACGGTGCGCCAGTAGAGGTGGGGCATGTCCGGGCTGATCGGATTCGTCACGGTCACGGTGGGGCTGATGAGCGTGTTGGTGGAGACGGAAGCCCATGTCGCAAGGTTCGACGAGGTCTGAATCACATACGGCACGCCCTGTTGTCCATGGATTTGGAAGACGAATTCGCCCGGCGTTTCGGAGGGCAGCACCTCCAGTTCCGGCGGTGTTGGCACAGGCAGCAGCGTGAACAACGTCATGGAATAAGGAGGGAAACTGTGGGTGAAGTTCGTTCCCGCGCCGACAAAGTTCGTCAACGTGATGTCCCTTGCCGCCGCCGGGCCATTGGTGCGCGCGGCTTCGTCGTTGGGAATTCCAAAGAACCGGACATTCGCGGTTGAGATCGGTTCAAACCCCTGGATGGCGATTTTGGCGTTGAGATTGGTTGTCAGGAGTTTGTTCAATACCAGGAGAGCGACCGATCCGTCGGCGCGGCGCGATGCGAACGCGGAGAGCCAGGAGTAATCACTGGTGGCTTGAACGATTTGGTCGCCGGGCCTTGCAAATGATTGCATCAGTTTTGCGGCGTAAAACGCAGGCATGCGAGTGCTCGGACCGTTGATCATTCCCAGATCGCCGAAGTTGCGCCAGCCGTAGAGGTGCGATCCAAAGTAGCCAAGAGTGTCCGTGCCGTTGCGGAAGTCCCACCACACGAAACCGTTGAACTCCGTCTGCAACAACCGTCCGAGGCTGTCCGCGTAATACAATCCGTTGACGAGGCTCGTGGATTGGCGTCCCTGCTGGCCGGCGTCGGCATTGTTTTCCGTCACGACCAGTTCGATGTTTTCGCCGCCTTCGCCGAAGTAATCGGAGATTTGCTGTCGCAGGTCCGCTGCGTCGGATTCCCAGTTGCCCGTGGATTGGAGCAACGCCACGTCGTTGACCGGCGAGTTGGCGACGTTGTTCGGGTCGGTCCATTGTGGATAATGATGATGGACGAGAAAATCCGGCGTGACACCGAGGCTTTTGAGCGTGCTCAACAGGATCGGAGTCCAGCCGTAGCGCGTCTGTCCGGTGCGCGGGTTGTAGGCGGGATGATCTGTGTAACCGTTTTGATAGGAGGAATCGCCAGGAGCGACCACAACCCCGATCTTGATGGTGGGATCGGCGGCCTTCATTTGCGCAATGTAGTTGGTGGCGCGCACGGCATACGTGTAGGCGTGGTGCGGTGGCGAATTGGAATCCGCCTCCCATGTTCCGTAACATTCGTTGCCGATCTCCCAGTATTTGAATCCGAGATTGTTGGTGATGTTGGCATGGCGCACCCAGGCTGCGGCGAGTTCGGGCGTTCCGCTGCCGTAGTTGACGACGACGAACGCCTGCGCGTCGGCGTTGGTGGTCACGCGCACCATGTCGCTGAACGAGCCTGCCCATTGCCATGTGTTCGGATACGTGGTGTTCGATCCCCAATGGTACAGGTCTGACAGCGAACCGCCGGGCATGCGAACGACCGTTGTCCCCATCTCCTGCAACAACGACGCGGAGGTGGTGTGGTGAGGCGGATCGAAGTATTCATCCCACATGGTGAGGTTCACCCCGAAATGACGCTCGTCCGCGATGCGGACGGTTTGCGTGGCGTTAAGGCTTACGTTGACCAGTTCCGGGATCGCGACGGCGTCGAACTGGATGTCGTCGAGATAAAACGTGTTGGTGTTGCCGTCGCCGCGGACCTGGATGGTGATGCGGTTGACGTCGGAACGGTTCTCGATTCCCAGGGAACCCAGAGGAACGGTGATTTGCTGCCACGCGTTTGCGGTCAACGGTCCCGGCAGATCATGATTGGGGCCGGTGCCACCTGCGAATTCGGCGTAGATGCGGAAACGTTGTCCCCCCGTGGGACCTCCGTGCGCCCAAAAACTGAACGCGGAATAACTGCTCACGTCGAACTCCGTGTGATAGAACGATACGCCCTGCCATGCAGTGGCGTTGACGCGAATCGAGCGGCTGCCGGAATGGATGGGTTGCGAACTGTTATTGAGATTGACGGTGGCCCAACTCCAGTTTTGGAAGCCGTTGACCAGGGAGTCCGTATAGACCGAAAACGCCGATTGCGCCGTCGTCCCTGCAACCACTCCGAACGAAACAACCATGACAACTCGGCACCACAGCCACCGGAGGGCGTTATTGAACATCATCTCAGTCTTTCGGGATTCTCCTGGATGAAAGGTGATGGGAAAAGCGAATCACTTGCGGGCCGTCGTGCGTTCGGCCATCCACAGCACGTCTGGATTGTTGGGCGATGTGGATGCGGCGACCATGCCAGGATTGGCGGAAGGCGGCGGTGTGTAGGTGCGCGAATCCTTCCATTTGTGAACTTCCGAGTGGCCGTCCGCATAGGAAATCCCACCAGACTCACCGTGACTGCTGGCCGGGTAGTCCACCAATCTTGTGTTCCCCAAGTCCATGTTGTTTGGCATTGCGACAGCCATCAAGCCGTCGTTGATGGTGTTGGGATTCTCATCCATGATGACCCACGTATTCGCCGGTCCTGGCCGGGTGAACGAAGTCAGTTTGCCAAAAGTCAGATAATTCGGGTCCGGGTCGCTGTAAGTGCCGGAGA
>DAOLDN010000371.1:0-4167 GCA_035327385.1 Verrucomicrobiota bacterium
ATGTGTTGTGTGTAGCCCCGGGGAGCAAAGCCGCACGCCCAGCCTCGCAGCGAAAAGTTGGAGCGAGAAGCGTAGCGGGCGGCTGGTCGTTCGTGCCAACCCGCCGCTCGCCGCTGCCTTTGGCCGGGTCTGCTGGGTGACAGCGTCACCTGCCACCGGGCGCAGTCGCGCAAGCGCAAGCCCACGATTCTGAGTCTTCGACGGCAGAGCGGAGGGCGAGGGCTGCGACGCGATGGGTGCATGGGCGCGTTCGGCAGCACCGCCCGCAGCCTGCCGGCGAAGTCTCAGACCAACTTGGTTTGGTCAGTGAGGTCGGCGTGTTTTGCGACGCAGGAGCAAACGCGCCGTGCTCACGGCTATTGCTGGTGTCCTGGCCGGGCGAAGCCTCGCGGCCATATTGCCGGTTCTGGCCGATATGCGGAGCATCGCGGCCTGTGTTTCTTGCATCTTCGGGCGCGCACGATGCTGTGGACTGTCTCGGCAGTTTGCGGCCGGCGGAACGCAACGGCGCGGCAGCGCAGCTTGCGAAGCGGACGCGAAAATGGAGTAAAGCGGCGGCAAAGCTGGCGAGTCAGTCATCGTGCGCGGGCGGAACAGTGCGGAAGCGGTGAGGGACATCTGGCGTCCAGCGCCTGCCCGAACTGCGTCACTTGGCGTGAAGGCGGCTGATCCGCGAAGCGGTGCAGACGGCTGAAGCGCAAGTGTCCGCTCTGTGAGGCCGGGATTGATTAACTGCGTGCCACGCGCGACCGAACGTAGTTGATGTGATACTCGTCGGTTTCGAGTGAACGCCGCGAACGCTTCATCTCGAAGCGGCCAATGACGTAGGCCATTTTGCGTTCGTCGAAAACAACCGGCCTGGATTGCGTGAGGAATGGAATCAGTTCACTGATCTTCAGCACGGACGGGCCAAGGTCCGTCTTGAATTCCGCGTTGCCTGTGAACACAACGAGTGGAATGAAATGGTTGTCAGGCAAATTAAACAGAGACTGAATGGACTTGAGATGGCCGAAGTTCTGACGAATCGGGTTCTGGAAGCGAGACTTCTTTTTGTAGATCACCTGAGTCCACTGGGCTTCGTTCGGCGCACCATAAATCCAACCCTGATAATGTTTGGTTTCAATCACGAAGATGCCCGTGTCAGCAATCAAAATATGGTCAACCTGGGTTGTCCCGTCCTTGGTTGGCAGCGTGACATTGTTGAGAAGGACGTGAGGACGAGAGAAGTGAGCAACGATGGTGTTGGCGACGATAGCCTCGCCCAGTGAAGCGCGAATGAGAAATTGGCGACCGGCTACAATGCCGGTGATGAAGCCAACCAGAAGGGCGACCATGACGAGCAATGCGGTGTGGTGGAGCGCGATCATAACCGGGGAAATGGTATTGGAGCACGGCGAGGGATGTCGAGCCGTGTCGAGGAGCGAAGCGACGAGGCGGCGTCAGAATGATCTGCGATAGCAGCCATCTTTCATTGATGCCTGACCCGCGCGCGCCAGACCGCTCGAGCAACCAACAACGGTGGATAGCATGAGGACGTTCGAGCGTGGTGGCGTGTCCGACGCGCGCGCGGGTAGTGAGAGGGCCGCCGACGGTGACGTTCGTAAACCCGAGATGGCGGCCCGGCCCAGCGCCGTCAGGCGCTAGGGCGAACGTCAGGCATCGCGCGCGCGGGAGTATGCGAACAAGAATGGAAAGCGTGACCATGGTTGCGCGCCTCGTAGTTGCTGAGTGCGTCGCGGTGGCAGAGCGCGAACTGACATTACTTCGAGCGAAGCGAGCCATCTTTGTCTTTCGAGGGACGGCCGAATTACGAGGCGCGTTCAAATTGTCAGTGACGAACGACTTCACCTGGTGGCGTGTGAATCGAACGCCAAGTGACGCACGAATTGACAGAGGTTCACACATACGTTAACCTGCTTGAATGATTGAAATTCAATTCTACCGGACGGCAGCGGGAACGTGCCCGGTGGAAGAATTTCTTGATGAGCTGAACGCGAAACAGGCGCAAAAGGTTTTATGGGTGTTGAAGGTGGTTCAAGAACTGCCGCAAGTGCCGAAGCAGTATTTCAAGAAGCTGGAAGGCACGGATGATTTGTGGGAAGTGCGCGCCGAGTTTGGCGGAGACGCTTTTCGGTTGCTGGGATTCTGGGATGCCGGCCGGCTGGTGATATTGACGAACGGATTTGCGAAGAAAACGCAGAAGACGCCGGAGCGCGAAATCGCCCTGGCGGAACAGCGCAAACGCGATTACCAAAATCGGAGAAAGTGAAAATGAAAAACGACGTAACAAATTACATTGAGCGACGGAAGCGAGCCGACAAGGCGTTCGCCAAGGATTTCGATGCCGGTTATGAGGAGTTCAAGATCGGCGTGATGCTGCGGGAAGCTCGCGAGCAAGCGGGCGTCACGCAAGAAAAGCTGGCGAAGATCACCAAGACCAAGAAGTCGGCGATATCGCGACTGGAAAATCATGCCGAGGATGTGCGGTTGTCCACAGTGACGCGTGTGGCGCGGGCGTTGGGCAAGGCTGTGCGGATTGAATTGGTTGAAGCGACCTGAACGGGCACGAATCAAGAATTGTTCGCGGCTCGCTGGCGCAAGTCAGCGAGCCGTTTTGTTTCTCCGCGCCGTCGGGTGCGGCAGATAAGTCCAGTGTGAGTCAAGTTATTGGTCAAGTGGCGCAGGGTCACCGTGCGGCTCACGCCGGCCACTGGCGACGGCGCGATGCGCGCACCCAGCCGGTGATGTGGAGGTAGTGCCAGACGAACGGCTGCCACCACGGCAACTGCGGACGAAACTGTGACGGACGACCGAGAGCGTGCCACCACTGCAACGGAACGGTGACGCGCTGGAAGTAGAGCGCGGAGACTGACGACTGCCAGCGAAGCCAGCGGATGCGAACGTAACGTAGTAGCTCTCCATGTGGTGTGTGTGTCATCACCCATTCCGTAGCAGTGGCCGCGTGCGCGTGAGCGCATTCGATTCTTCGGCGATGCATCTGGCGTGACAGCAGGGCACGGGGGCACGTGGCTGGCGCGACAGATGCCTCGCCGTCCATCTGCGCGGACAGTGCGAAGGCTGACACACACGCCACATGGAGAGCTACGGAGTGGAGACGCGTGAGACCTCGCTGCGTATCAACAAGCATTCAGCGGATGCGAGTTGTCAGGCGTGTTGGAATTTCACTGTTGACCAGGAACGACGCGATTTCACTGTTCGCCACGACTGAGGGAATTTCACTGTTGGTGTGATTCGAATCACCTGTATTTGGATAATCGTGTCGTGAATTCCTCCAGCACGTCGGCAACGAGAGATTTTGACAGTGTCGTGATGTTACGAACAGCGTAACGAGGTCGGATGGATCGATGAGTTGAAAAACAACCGTTGGAGTGTTTGTCCACGGTGGGAAAATCCGCATTGGCGATGATCCACACGACCCATGTTGGAGGCATTCCACTGTTGGCAAGTTGTTCTTCGCTCCATGTGATGTTGTCCACTGTGCGAAGTAAAAATGTCCATCGGACGCGGTCGGATTGCGCCCTGACGGCACTGTATAATTCCAAGAGTCTGCGTTGCATTCATGCAGAGATATCACTGTCGGTAGGACATCTGCCGGGTATGGGTGTGTGGAAAGTGAATCCACGATTTGATGTGAACACACTCTTGTTAAGGTGTGATCTGTGTGATGTGTAAATCGGTCAAGAGCGAATGTACAAATAGTTTGTCGGTGTGTGTCAGGGGCCGACAGGGTGTGTCAGCATACGACAGTTCAGCGGGATGGTGTGTGGAATGAGCGCTGAAAAGTGGTGCTAGAGTCGGCACGTGCCGGTCCATTCCACACATGCTGATTTTGACGCGAACGCGGCGGCCTGGTTGCGGGCGCGGGATGTGTTCGCGGGCGAGGATGCGGTCAAGGCTGCTGGCGAACGGTATCTGCCGAAGTTGGATTCGCAGACGACTGACGAGTATTCGGCTTACAAGGCGCGGGCTTCCTTCTTCAATGCGACTGCCAGGACGGTGGATGGTTTTGTGGGGCTGATCTTCAGGCGCGAGCCTTCCGTGAAACTGCCCGAACGGGGTGCGGGTGTGGCGGGGGCGTGTGGGGTGGTTGTGGGGGGGGGGGGGTGGGGGGGGGGGGGGGTTTTTTTCTTCAGTAATAAGAAAAAC
>DAOLDN010000372.1:0-4158 GCA_035327385.1 Verrucomicrobiota bacterium
CGGATGACGGCGCGTTGTCACGAACGCCATCAGCGCCCACAGCACGCCAAATCCCACCAGACCGAAGCCGATTCGCTTGAGCCAGTGGCCGGTTTTGGTGTTTGTCGCCGAAAACTCCACCGTCATCGGTTTGTTGACCTCGGTTTGCAGCACCTGCGTGAATTCATATCGCAGTCCGCGCAACGGAAGGTTCACGTGCAACGGACGCACGGTGCTGGCCGCGATCTCCTGCGCCTGCGCCAGTTTTTCCCATTGTTTGCCGGCGGCATCGCTGTCGTACGACAATCCGTCAATCCTGACGCCCGCATCAACTTGGGCCGGGCGTTCGGACGGCGACGCGCTATTGAGGTAACTGAAGTTCTGCTGCGCCTCGATCAAATTGGATGCCTGCGCTTTCTTCAAATCCTTCCCCAGCCGGTCCACAGATTCATCTTCCATCTCTGACACGCGGCGGCTGGCCTTGGCACGGTAATAATTCCCCACCGCGTCGCGCACGTTGCCGGACGCCAGATTGCTTTCCGCCTTTCGGACTTCTTTCGCAGCCTCAGCCTTTGAAGACGCGAGGCTCATCTTTTCCATCATCGAATACTCGGACAGCCCGAAGCTCAACAGCGATGGTGTGCCGGCCACTTCACGTTTCATCGTTCCGGCAAAATCGTCGTAGTGATACTCCGCGGGCAGATACAGTTCCCACCGGGCGTTCTTCAATGGCACGTCAAATTTCGGCGAAATGAAACTCACATCGCCGCGAACCTTGGGAAACGCGTTTCCGCCAACGTAGGTCAACTCCACTGAAACCGACTCCTCATCCGCGCCCCATTCCTGCAACGGCAGTAGCAATTTCCCGTCGCGCTGGCTGGGCCGCACCGGCTGGCCGGCGACGAACGCGCTCCACACGGTCGTCTTTGGCGGCAGTTCCACTTCAAGGAACTGCCTGCCGTTGTTGCGCACACTGAGTCGCATCTCGGTCATCACCTGCCCGTCGTCGGCGACCACTGTCGTGAACGTCGCGCTGTCCAGCAACGCCTGCAGCACCTGCGCTTCAGTGTGGCGCCTGGCTTCGACGGCGAGTTTGTAACCGGGCCGCACGTAACGATACGCCAGCACCGTTGCGTCATCGGCTTTGCCGGCCCAGTCCGGGAATTCGCGGACATCAACGCGTGTCAGTTCCGTTGCGCCCGATTCCGCCACCTGCAACGGTGCCTTGGCGGCGATGGCGAGCAATCCCGTCTCGCGCTCCACGCCCTGCGCGGAAACTCCCGTCAGCGTCACGGCTTCGTTCTTTGCCGTGCGAGGCTGTTCCCACGTCACGGTCAATGTGTAATTGCCGCGCACCTTGCTCTGCAATTCCACGCGCCACACGTCGCCCTGCTGGTCGCGGCTGCGGATGTTCGCTCCTGAAATCTCCACGTTCTTGAAGCTGTCGGGAATCTTCAGGCGCAGTTCCTTCACCGGCGCGTTGGCGATGTCGAACCGCACCAGCGCGCGACCGCTGATGAGCGTTTCGGTGAGTGTGAAACTGTTCACGACTTTCGCGCGCACCCACGGTTCGACGTCCTCCGTCACGACGGACAATTTCCATCCGGCCGCGTCGTCCGGCAGCGACACCTGTTTGAACGCGAGCACGGTGTTCGCGTCACGATGCCCGCGCAGTTCCGGCAGCGTGGCCACGGGAACTTCCATCAGACCATCGAACGAGTCGGTTTTCACGCCGATGCCGTCGTCCACTGCCACGGAGACGTAACCCGTCAGTTTCGCCAGACCCAGCGGCTGCACGCCGGACAATGTCAGCGACTTCGGAAGATCGCGGTCGGACTTGAACAGATTGGCGATGATTGCGCACTTGCCGCTGACGCGTTCGGTCAATTCCACCTCCAACACGCGCACTCCGTCGCGTTCGCGTTCGCTCCATTGCTTGACCTTCTCGCCCGTCACGGAATCCAGCCGGAAACCCTGCGGCAGTGTCAGTTTCAGGCTGAAGACACCGGCGCGTTTGATGGTGTAATCCAACGCTGCCGAGAGCTGCACCTGGCCGGATTTCATCAGGAAATAATTCCGCAGAACGGCCTCGATCTGCGGCTGCACCGTTTCGGCGCGGGCGCGCAGGTCGAATTCCGGTTTCAGGAAGCGGAACACGCTGGTCAATCCGTCGCTCTGCATTTTGGTGACGCGCGCGAATTCTTCCACGTCCACACGTTGCAGTTCTCCGGCGCTCTCGACGAACAACGTCACTTCCTCAGTTCCCCGCAGCGCGATCAATCCCGTCTCACGTTTCACGTCCAATGCGCGCGGCGTTTCCACCGCCACGGACGCAGGCAACGAATCCAGCGCCTTTTCCGTCTCGACGGTCAGCCGGTAGTTCGGCGTGATGCCCTTGAGCAGTTCGACGACAAGGTTCTGGCCGTCAGTGTCGTCCTTGATTTCCCACGTCCGGATGAACTCGCCTTCCACACGCAGTAAACGTTGCCCCGTTGGCAGTTTCACGCGGATCTGCCGCAATTCTCCCTGCGTCACCTGATAATCGAGCACCGACCTCGTGTTCACAACGCCACCACCCACCGTCACGAGAGTGGCATTCTGACAGAACACAGTGGCCGCGACCTCCGCGGCGCGTTTCACCCTCGGCGTCCACTGCAATTCCACGCGGCCGCCCGAACCGATGATCGCGTCCACATTCGTCCTGTCCTTGTCCGTGGCGCGTTTGAAGGAGATCGCCGTCGGGAAATCCACGTCCGCATCCGGCTGGTCCAATGAGAATGCCACGCTGCTCGACAACGCGGCGGGAATGTTGAACGCCAGATGCCGCCGCGTCACATCGCCGCCAATCTTCACGACCAGCTTCATCTGCAATGTCACCTTGCTGCGCTTGGCGATGCTCACCAGCACTTTGTTGCCGTCGCGGACGAGCTTCGCGTCGCCGGACTTCACCTTGAACTCCTGGATGGCGACGTCGTCACCGAACAACGGCACAAGCTGGCCGGGTTCGGTGGTGTTGATGTTCAACACGGCTTCCAGTTGGGCGACGCGGTCGTTGACCGTGCCGGTGTAGAGCGCGGACGTGATCGAGAAATTGCCGATTGCCGGCTGCAGATTGCCGATTGGCGCGACGGACGCGGCGGGTTCATCGGCGAACGCTGGAGTTGCGGGAAGCGACAGCAGCAGGACGATCATCGCAATCGCAGGCGGCATCTGGCCCGTGGGTTCGGCGTGGTCTGAATTGCGTGCCGCGCGTCGTGAGAAATATTTCCACGCGGCCCACGCGATTGCGGCGACAACGATGACCGGGAAACCGATGATCAACGCGTCATGCAACGCGCGCCAGGCGATGAGCAGGCTGGCCACCGACACCAGCACCAGTGCGACGGCGCAGGTGAGGATGAATGTGTTGGGCTGCGAGCGACGCCATTGCCACCCGGCGACCGCCAGTCCGGCAAGGAACGCCAGCAACTGGCCGATCATCATCAGCGTCTGGAACGTTTGCAACGACATCATCCGCGCCTGAACCGACAGGGGTTCTTCGCTGACGTTGAGCACTTTTGTGAACGTGAAGGCGTTGCCCTCGCGCGGGATTTCAATCCGGATGCTGCGCAGTCCACGAGCCTTGGCCGGCGCAACAGTCGCGACAGGTTCGCCCGCCTGTTGTTGAACGCCTGAAATGGCGAGTGCGCCGCCGCCGCCACTGCCACCTGTGGGAGCAACGGTTTGTACTGGCGACGATGCCGGCTGCAATTGTCCGCGCATGATGGCCTGGCTCTGGCGGTTGCGCGCCAGAATCTCCGGCGAGTTGTACTGGATCAGGCCGCGATTGGACAATTCACCGAACCTCGCCGCGTTCATCGTCTGCACGCTGCCGTCGGCCAGCACCACTTCGCACTGTCCGTTGTTCATCGGTGAATACGCGATGACCGAGTCCGGTGAAATGTCATTCAAAGACAACCCCGCGCCGATGTAGTTGTAGCGTTGTCCGGATTGCGGGTCGTAGGTGACCTTGTCCGTGTTCAACTCGTTCATCATCTCCTCGAACGACACGGGCAGGCGGTCATCGTTATCAATCGAGAATTGCCGCGCCGCAAGCCCGACTTGTTTGAGATTGTTGATGGATTGGGTTCGCAGCGCGCGTGCCTTTGCCTTGCTCAACGCCGGCAACAACATCGCCGC
>DAOLDN010000373.1:0-4156 GCA_035327385.1 Verrucomicrobiota bacterium
CCCGCCTCCCCCCTTTAGGGTGGGATTGCCGATGCCCGAACAAACCTGGCGCCCGCCGATGTCAGTCCGGAGGTTCAGCCGGACGGGCGACGTTCCGCAGAAGCGGCGCGTGAAAAAATGGACGAAGCGTTGCGCGGCGGCACGCCGGTGTTCGATTGGATGCATTGCAAACCCGACGGCAGGCTCATTCCCACGGAGGTGCGGCTCGTGCGACTGCCGGGCGAGGGTCGCAACCTGCTTTGCGCGACGATCATTGACAACAGCGAACGCATCCGGCGCGAACAGGCGTTGAGCCAGCGCAGCAAGCAGATGCAGAAACACCGCAACGTCCTGCTGGAACTGGCGCGCTCCGACAAGTCCGACCTGGACCGCGCGTTGTTGAACGTGTGCGCGCTCTCGGCTACGACACTGGACGTCGCCCGCGTCGGCTACTGGTCCATGCAGGGCAAGGACGGCGGCATCCTTTGCGAACTGCTTTACCTGCGCGACAAACAACGCCCCGATGACGGATTCCGCGGCACACGGCTGCGCGCCGGGGATTGCCCGGCGTATTTCGATGCGCTGGCGGCGCGACTGCCGATCGTGGCGAACGACGCTCTCACGCATCCGGCCACGTGCGGACTGGCCGAACGTTATCTCAAACCAACGGGCATCAACTCAATGCTCGACGCTCCGGTGTGGGTACGCGGCGAAGTCGTCGGCGTGCTTTGTCACGAGCACACAGGACCTGCGCGCGAATGGTCGGCGGAGGAGATTGATTTCGTCTCCGCGCTGGCGGCGATGGTTTCACTGGCCATCGAGGAGTCCAATCGCGCGAGGTCCGAGAGTGCGTTGCGTGAATCGGAGGAAAAGTTTCGCGCCTTGTTTGAAGCCTCCAGCCAGGGCGTGTTATTGCACGACGAACATCAGTACCTCGAAGTCAATCCCGCCGTCGCCAGAATTCTCGGCTATGACAACCCGGCGGAATTGATCGGATTGCATCCGCGCATGACCTCGCCTCCCGTGCAACCGGACGGACAGGACACGGCGGCGCTCGCGAATCGTTACATCGAGGAATGCCTCACCAAGGGTCACGTGCGGTTTGAATGGATGGCGCGGCGCAAATCCGGCGAGGATGTTCCTGTGGAAGTCATCCTCACCCGCATCCAGCTCGGCGGCAAACGGATCATCCAGGCCGCCATAAACGACATCTCCGAGCGGAAGCGTGCCGAGGCCGAATTGCTCAAGTCGCTGGAACGAGAGAAGGAACTGGGCCGGCTCAAAAGCAATTTCGTCTCGATGGTCTCGCACGAATTTCGCACGCCGCTGGGCATCATCCAGTCGTCGGCAGAGATTCTGAAGGATTACTTCAGCCAGTTGGACGAGGCCGAACGCGCGGAACAACTGACGTCCATCACGCGCAACACGCGGCGCATGGCGGGAATGATGGACGAAATACTGGTGTTGAGCAGGCTCGACGCAGGGCGATTGGAATCCAGGCCGGAGGCGATGGATCTGGACGCGTTCTGCCGCAGGATTGTTGAAGAGGTCCATGCCGCGACCGAACGCCGCTGCAACATCGAGCTTTCGCTGGCGGACGTTCCTCCCAGGGCGAAGGCGGATGAACGGTTGCTCGAACACATCTTCACCAATCTTCTGACCAACGCCGTGAAATATTCCGAATCCGGCGGCAAGGTGAGTTTCACCATCGAGCCCGATGATTGCGACGCGGTTTGCACCGTTCGCGATCACGGCATCGGTATTCCCGAGGCGGATCAACTCTGGCTGTTCCAGGCGTTCCAGCGCGGCGGCAACGTCGGCGACCGCCCCGGCACCGGCCTGGGTCTGGTGATCGTGAAACGTTGCGTGGAACTTCACGGAGGACAGATTCAGATCAACAGCAAGCCCGGCGAGGGAACGAAAGTCACCGTGCGATTGCCCCTGTTTCAAACGACATGAAAAAAATCCTGGTCATCGAAGACGAACCGGAGATGCGGCGGAACATTTCCACCATCCTGCGGCTGGAACGATTCCAACCATTGACGGCGGAGAACGGACGCACCGGCCTCGAACTGGCGAAGAAGGAACTGCCCGACCTGATCCTGTGCGACGTGATGATGCCCGAACTCGACGGCCACGGCGTCCTGCAGGCGTTGCGCGCGGACACGGCGACCGCCGCGATTCCATTCATCTTTCTCACGGCCAAAGGCGAGAAGGAGGATTTGCGCAGCGGCATGAACCTGGGCGCGGATGATTATCTCACGAAACCGGTGCTGAAGGCGGAATTGTTGAAGGCCATCACGGCGCGGTTGCAACGTTCAGAACAGACAGCTCAACGCGAATTCAAACCGGATTTTTCCTCGCATGAACCGCTGATCAAACTCGGCCTGACGCCTCGCGCGGCGGAGACATTGCTGTGGGCGGCGCAGGGAAAAACCAACGCCGACATCGCCACCATCCTCGGCATCAGCGAATCCACCGTGAAAAAGCACATGCTGGAAGTGTTCGAGAAACTGGGAGTGGAAACCCGCAGCGCGGCGACGTTGCGGGTGTTGGAAACGTTGAGCGGGCAGGCAAGGGAAAACGTGAAATGAAACGCATCCATGCCCGACGGTGATTGGTCAATTGCCCCTGTTCGATTCTGGAAATGAATTTCTGGCGGTGTGGTTGACCGCCGCCATTGGCCATTTCCGACCGGAGGCGCGGGAGTGGCTGCGGCGAGGACGCGCCAGGTCCTTCCGTGCAGAAACGACTTCGCACCCGGATCGGTCCGGCGAACGTGGGCTTTCCACGCCTCCTGGTGTCGAGGTTTTGCCAGCGTGAACGTTTTCTTTCAAGGGTCTGTGCTGGCGACAGGTTAAATCTTGGCGTCGGGGCGCGGTCCGTGCGCGAATTCTTTTCATCAAGAGCGTGAATGAATTTATTGCACCCATTTCAGACGACTGCCGGCCCATCGAAAACCGGCCTGAATACGGGGTAAAGGAGGCGTTTTCACCGATTGACCGAAAAGGGCGTTTGGCGCGTAGGCATTGCGCGACGCCGGATTCTGCAGGCGGGCTGGCAATGCCCGTGCTTTTGAGCGGGCAGCACCGACACCTGTCGCGTTGTTGCCCGGTTCGACTCGCCGGAACGGTCTGATCCAGCCGGTGTCGTTGCCTGTCGGTCGCGCGCATTGCCGCTCAACGCAATGGGCGGTTGGGCCGGCTGACACTCGTGTGGGTGTTTGCGACGTTGTTTGTGGCAAATGGCATGAGTTACAATCGTTTCAAGAAACCGCCGCTCGACAGCCGGCAACTGCTGGCTTTTGCCACCGTTGCCAGAACCCTCAGTTTTACGCTGGCCGGAAAAGAGTTGTATGTCACGCAGTCGGCCGTCAGTTACGCGGTCAAGGGGTTGGAGGAGGAACTGGGCTGCCGGCTGCTGGACCGTGACGGCAAGAAGTTGCGGGTCACGCCGGCGGGCGAACATCTCCTGCACTACGCCGAAAAAGTTTTGTCCGTCATGGGGGAGGCGAGAGCCGCGCTGGACCAGCGGGAACGTTGGCAGACGAACGGTTTGAGGATTGCAGCCAATGAAAGTTTCTGCTGCTGCGTGTTGCCGGGCATCCTGAAGTCGTTCCGCCGCCAGTTTCCCGACTGGCCCGTCAGCGTCAAGAATGGCGACACCAAGGAATGTGTCGAGTGGCTGGATCACAACATGATTGACGTGGCCATCGCAATCGCCCCCAGCCGGGCGGAGCCTGTGGAGGTGTTCCCGCTGTTTTCGGACGAGTTGATGTGGATTGTCGCGCCAAACCATCCGTGGGCGCAGTTGGGAATTGCCGAGGCGGAGGACATCGCTGCCGAAACCTTCATCTGCACCAGCACCACGAGTTACACATCCTGTTTGCTCCGCAGCCACCTGGAACGGGATGGCGTGCGCATGAAAGGCGAACTGGAGGTCGCGAGCCTGGGAGCGGTCAAGGAAATGGTGAAGGACAACGCGGGAGTGACGGCGCTTGCGACGTGGAACGTGCGCGAGGAATTGCACAACGGGACGCTCGTCGCGTTGCCGTTGGGCAAAAAGAAGCTCAAGCGCAACTGGTCGCTGTTGCGGCCGCTGGACAGAAAGCCCGGACTGGTCAGCGAGATCTTCGTGAAGTTTGCCATGGAAGCCACCTCGGTGGTCGCGTCGGCGG
>DAOLDN010000374.1:0-4126 GCA_035327385.1 Verrucomicrobiota bacterium
CGGAAACAAACTCACGCTCGACGGACGCATCGGCAGCGACGGCAAAATGGCGTTGCAGGACGACGCAGGCGGCGGCGCGGGCGGCAGCGTGTGGCTCACAGCGGACGTGCTGGAAGGCGGTGGCCTGTTGACTGCGCGCGGTGGCAATGGCGACCTTTACGGCGGTGGCGGCGGCGCGGGCGGGCGCATCGCGTTATATTGTCCGTCGAATAATTCCACCGTTCTCGTTCTTACCAATGGCGGCACGGGCGCTTCGCCCGGCGGCGATGGCACGTTCTATTACACCGACACGATCCCGTTCATGCAGGTCGTGTCGCAATCACCGACAGGCACGGTGGGCAACGCGGTGGCTTCCGTGGACTTCGTTTTCAGTTCGCCGTTTGATCCTTATTCCGCCACAGCGAACGATGTCGTCATTCAACCGCCGTCCGGCCCGGCGTTGTCCAACATCGTCGTGTCCGCTGTGAATCTCACCACATTGCGTGCCTCCTTCTCTGTGCTTGTGACGGACGGCCAATACACCGTCACCCTCGGTCCGGACATCAACGACCTGTCCGGCATGCCGATGCAGGCGGCGCACAACGGCTTGTTCACGATCGCGCTGCCTGTGATCGAGGGCACGGTGACCAACGCCGACGGCTCGCCCGTCGCGGGAGTGACGCTCACGCCCACGGGCGGCATGTCGCCCGTCGTCACGGACGCGAACGGGAATTACTCGCTGTCATTTGTGCCCGGCGGGGAATTCTCTGTGACGCCGACGCTGGAGAATTTCACAGTCCTTCCAAATACACGCGGCTACACGAACCTTAACGGTTCAATTTCCGGCGAAAACTACCTCATCGTCACCACCATCGCGCCGTCGTTGTCCACCGGCTTGTCGGGCACAAACTTGAACCTGTCGTGGTTCGGTCTGCCGACCGTGGCGTATCAACTCTACCAATCCACCAACTTCGTGGACTGGCTGCCGTATGGTTTGCCGGTGACCGGCAGCAACGCCGTGTTGGAGATTCCGATCCCCATCAGCGAAGACCCGGCGATGTTCTTCAAGATGCAAAGCACGGCGCAGCCGTGAGTGGGGGCGCAGCCTTGTGTGGGCTTATTCACACACTTTTCATCCAAAAATTCTCTCTAAGAAACTGCGTGACTGTGGTGGCGGAGATTGCCACGAATGCTCTCCCTCGCCAGCCAGATGTGACCACGTAACGAATGAAAGTAACCCGTCGGGCGACCATTTGAATCTGCGAATGAACCCTGGATTCTGGTCGTGGACAATGATTCGTCGTCGGCGCTCGAAATCAAAGACGACAACACGAGTGTGAGGGCCAGGAATTGTCCCAACCAACTGCTCGGTGGCGAGAAAACGTGAATCGGGACTGAATGCCATCACGACGCCGAACTCACCGGTCGTGTCCAGAGATGTGCCGTGAATCTTGATGCTGCCAAACTCCGGGCTACCCATGCGAACCTCGCCATAGTCATGCGTCATGACTTCGTATTTACCATTCGGAGATGTCATGGCGCGTGATAATGGCTAACTTGAACGTGGACAAGACTGCGACGATTACAGCTTACCACGTCTGACGCGCTCGACATTGCGCCCGGAAAAACCGGCTGTCCAGAGGAATTCCCGTCACGATTCATCTGACAACAATGGTTGTTACTCCAACTCCTTCCATGAACCGACCCACCCCCAACCCCTCCGATGAGGGGAGCAAAGCAGGACACGCCCGCAGAACAGTTCACCTCCTGGGAGGGGTCAGGGGTGGGTTCGTGGTTCTGATACGTGTCACTGTTGGCGGTCGAAGCTTTTCATAAACCGGAACGCGGACGGTCCCCGTCCGCAGCACGCCCGAACTCGGAAGAGCGCCAGCATATCAGGTTGCCTCCGAACATTCATGGCTGCTGCGACCGGGGACCGGTCGCGCTCCGGGCGCAGCCGATCAAACGGTTCATGCCCGCGATGCGAGATGTTGAAATATTGGAAGCCCGCCATGAACCGTGTGAGTTGCCGCAAGGTTTTTGGACTGCGGCAGTCCTCTGCCGCTCTCGAACTTGCCGGACGTTTCAAAGCGCCAGAGGACTGGCGCAGTCCAGGACGCTGCGCGAAATAACAGAGCGCCGATCACCCGATCGGCCAGATGCAGATTACATCGCGCCACGAGCCGATCAGGTGATCGGCGCTCCGATGGCGATGCACAAGAACTCCACGATTCCAGAATTGCACGGGCCTTGAACCGTTGGCGCTGGTAGGGCGCGTCACTCCGTGCGCGCCGTTCGTAACATCCGCAGCCCCCGGCGCGCACGGAGTGACGCGCCCTACCTTGTGGTTCGCGGACAGGGCAAGTGTCTTATCATTTGTTCCGTCCGTCTCTGCTGCCGCCTGAATGACCGTCAGAGAACCTTTGTTTCATCGGCTGAGTTTCGCAGCTTTTCGTTCGCCTTTTACCCTCGGCCTCACTAACGTCCGCGCATGGAACTGAACCTTGTCAGCCTGCTGGGCCTGGTATTGTTCATCGCGCTCGCCTGGGCGTGTTCGTTTCATCGGAAGCACTTTCCCTGGCGCACGGTCTTCAGCGGACTGGCGCTGCAATTCATCATTGCGCTGATCATCCTCAAAACGTCGCCGGGTCGGGAATTGTTCGTCATCGCGCAGAAGGCCGCGCACAAGCTCATTGATGTGTCCGTGGAAGGCGCGAAGATGGTCTTCGGCCCGCTGGCCAACGAGACGTTGCTGGCGGAGAAACTGGGGCCGGGGAATGCGTTTATCTTCGTGGTCGTCGTGTCAGCGACGATCATTGTGGTGTCCGCGATTTCGTCGTTGTTGTATCACTGGGGCGTTTTGCAACTGGTGGTGCGCGGCGCGGCGTGGGTGATGCAACGCGTGATGAAGACCAGCGGCAGTGAAAGTCTGGCCGCCGCCGCGAACATCTTCATGGGCCAGACGGAAGCGCCACTGGTGGTGCGTCCGTATCTGGCCGGGATGACGCGCAGCGAGATCATGGCGTTGATGACGGGCGGCATGGCGACCATCGCGGGCGGCGTGTTCGCCGCCTACGTGGCGTTCGGCATTGATGCGGGGCATCTGTTGACGGCGTCGGTGATGAGCGCTCCGGCGTCGTTGATGCTCGCCAAGGTTCTTTTGCCGGAAACTGAAACCAGCGAAACCGTCGCCGGCGCGTCCGCCACGGTGAAACGCGAAACATCCAACAGTCTCGACGCCATCTGTCACGGCGCGGGCGAGGGAGTGAAGCTGTCGTTGAACGTGATGGCGATGTTGATCGCGTTCGTCGCCATCGTGGCACTGGTCAATTATCTGTTGTCCGCGCCGCAAACATTTTTCGGCGTGGCCGACCCAGTGACGTTGCAAAAGCTGTTCGGCTGGGTGAACGCACCGTTTGCGTGGTTGCTGGGTGTGCCGGCGAAGGATTGCGTCGCCGTGGGCCAAGTGCTGGGCGAGCGCATCGTGTTGAACGAATTCATCGGCTACTTTTCGCTCAAGGATTTGAAAGAGACCCTGGATCCGCGCAGTTTCACCATCGCCACGTATGCGCTGTGCGGCTTTGCTAATTTTTCGAGCATCGCCATCCAGATCGGCGGCATCGGGTCACTCGCGCCGAACCGTCGCGCCGACCTTGCCAGCCTTGGAGTGCGCGCGATGCTGGGCGGTGTGCTGGCGAGTTATCTGACGGCGACGATTGCGGGCATTTTGCTCTGAGCAGTCGCTTGTTTCAACTTTCAAACCGCACTCCGGTTTCCAAACACGCCGCCGCTGTCGCTTTCTTCGGGAATCTGCTACGTTTCCGGTGTGATTCTCGAACATAAAACCCGCCGCCGCTGGTTCGGTTTGCTGTGCCTGCTCGCCGCCGCCGCGATGCTCATCATCGGTGAAGTGGCCCTCAAGGGTCGGTTGTCCGCCGCTGGTTTCCTGTTCTACTGGCTGGGCTGTTTCGGTTTCACCGTGCTGGCGGTGATTGCGGCGCTGATTGACATCCGTTCGGCCCGGCTGCAAAACCGGCGCGCCCAGCGTGAGTTGATGGAGCAGACCTTCGGGAACATCGAACCGCCCCGGCGCGACTGGAATTGACGCGGACGCATGTCTAACGCCGTGCCGCTGACGCGCGGACAG
>DAOLDN010000375.1:0-4116 GCA_035327385.1 Verrucomicrobiota bacterium
GTGCGGCCATCGAGATCGAGATCGTGAAACCGGTGTCGCAAAGCTATCTGGCGTCGCTCTGGGGACATGAGGCGTTTCAAAAGGGCGAAGACGACCTCAACACGCTCACCAACCGTTACAGCCGGCGTTTCACGTTGCTGGTGGTGGCGGTGGCGCTGGGCGCGGCGGCGTTCTGGATCGCGGGTGGTGATGCCGCGCGCGGCATCAAGGCATTCACATCAGTGCTGATCGTGGCCTGTCCGTGCGCGCTGGCGCTGGCGGCCCCGTTCACGTTGGGGACGGCGCAACGCATTCTCGCGAAACTCGGTGTCTTCCTGAAAAACGCGCACGTCGTCGAACGCATCGCGAAGATCAACGCCATCGTCTTCGACAAGACGGGAACGCTGACGGCGGCGGGAGCGAGTTCCGTGACGTTCCGAAACACGGAAGATTTTCGTTCGTCGGTTCATGGTTTGTCAGTTGAAGAACAGTCTCTCGTCTTTTCACTCACGCGCCATTCGACGCATCCGCACTCGGTGCGCATTGCTGATTCGCTGGCGGCCCGGAATCTTCCTGAACGGGTTCAGTCGTTCCGTGAAACGCCCGGGTGCGGGATCGAAGGCGTCGTGAACGGACGGACGATACGAATCGGTTCGCAATCGTGGGTGGCTCGATCCGTAGGACAGGCGTCGCGCCTGTCTCAAACTGACTGCCAATTGAATGGAGACAGGCGTGACGCCTGTCCTACAAACGGCAGCACCGTCCACGTCGCCATTGACGGCAACTATCGCGGCACGTTCCTGCTGGGAAGTTCGTTGCGGCCCGAAACCGGCTCGTTGTTGCGCGGCCTTGCGGCGCGTTTCGACCTCGCGCTTCTCAGCGGCGACAACGAACGCGAACGCGAACGTTTCCGCGCATTGTTCGGTGACAAGGCCACGCTTCACTTCAACCAAAGCCCGCTGGACAAACTGGAATTCATCCACGGCCTCCAGCGCAACGGGCGCAACGTGATGATGGTGGGCGACGGCCTCAACGACGCAGGCGCTCTCAGGCAAAGCGACGTGGGCGTGGCGGTGATCGAGAACATCGGCGCGTTCTCGCCTGCCAGCGACGTCATCATGGACGCCGCGCGCGTGCCGCAACTGGAACGCATCGTTGCCTTCGCGCGACGCAGCGCACGGATTGTGAGGATCAGCTTTGCCATTTCGGCGGCCTACAACGTCGTGGGCGTGAGCATTGCCGCCGCGGGACTTTTGTCGCCGGTCGTGTGCGCCGTGTTGATGCCGGTCAGTTCGGTGTCCGTGGTGTTGTTCGCCTGCGGCATGACGACGTGGGCCGCGCGACGAAGTTTTGGACCGCGGTGGCAGAGCAAAGCGACGACACCGCTTTGCGACGACATCGGATATTCCCAAAGCGGCGTGGCGCTTCGCTTCCCGCCGCACTCCAAATCGGAGGTGGCCGCATGAGTGTCATCGTGATTCTGATTCTGGCGAGCATCGCTCTGGCGCTGCTGTTTTTGTGCGGCTTCATCTGGGCGGTGAAGTCGGGTCAGTTCGAGGATACCTGCACGCCTTCGATGCGCGTGCTGGGGGAGGAAAAAGCCAACAATTCCGCGGCATCGGAGTCAACACTGCTCCGCTCCGAGTCCGCGTCAACAACCAACAACGGGGGGCAGCGAGGGAACAACAACCGACCAACATGAAAACCAAACTCAATTCGTATCAGACGTGGAGCGGCCGCGTGGCGGCAACGGCGATTGCGTTGCTGGCATGCGGAGCGCAGGCGGGCGGACGGCCAGACGCACAAAGCTGGCTGGACAACCTGATATCGCCCGTGGCCAACCCGATTTACTTTGAAGACCCCAGGGTGTTCAACGAGCTGCGGCCCATCTACATGTATCACACCCTGCCCAGCACGTTCCGCTTCGATGGCGGCAGCGTGGATCTCGACGGCAACGTGCAGGTGGTGGCGTTGCAGGCGCGCCTGGCGTTGACCGACAGGCTGGCGTTGATCGCCACCAAGGACGGTTACATCTGGACCAACCCCGATGACACGCTGGACAACGAGTCCGGCTGGGCGGACATCGCCGCCGGTTTCAAATACGTGCTGTTGGACGACCGCAAAAACCGTTTCATCCTCACGCCGGGCTTCACCTTCACCATTCCCGTCGGTTGCGAAAAAGTCTTTCAAGGCAACGGTTCGGGCGAATGGAACGTGTTCGTCTCCGCCGCCAAGGGATTTGAAAGCGCCGAAAACCTGCACGTCATGGCCAACACGGGCTTCCGCATCCCGAACAACTTCGACGATCAGACAGCCCAGTGGCATTACAGCCTCCAGTTGGATTATTTCGTTTGCGACTGGTTCATCCCGTTCGTGGTGATGAACGGCTACACGATCCTCAGCGACGGCGACAACGAACTGCTCGGTGCCGTGCCGTTGAACACGGAACTCTATGACCTCGGAAACTTCGGCAGCACCGAGGCCAAGGGCACGACGCAAATGGCCGCAGGCGGCGGATTCCGTTCCAAGCTCACAAAGAACCTTGATTTCGGCATCGCCTACGAATGGGCGGTGATTACGCCCAAGGGCATTTTCGACACGCGCCTGACGACGGACCTGAGCATCCATTGGTGACGATTGACACGGGGCGGCGCGACATGTCCGCGCCGCCCCGCACTGACCGCCGACGCGGGATTTTTGAACAGAGAACAAACAACGAACGAAACTCTATGAACGTGGAAACCTTCAAATACGACAACCGCATCGTGCGCGCCTTTGCCATTGCGACGATCATCTTCGGCCTCGTGGGCTTCAGCGCCGGGCTGTTGATCGCCTGCCAGTTGTTCTGGCCGGGCCTGAACCTCGATCTTCAATACACCACCTTCGGTCGCCTGCGCCCGCTGCACACCAACGCCGTCATCTTCGCCTTCGTCGGCAACGGCATGTTTCTGGGCATCTATTACTCCGTTCAACGGCTCTGCAAGGCGCGCATGTTCAGCGACACGCTCTCGTGGATCAATTTCTGGGGCTGGCAGATCATCATCGTGGCCGCTGCCATCACGCTGCCGCTGGGCCTGACCACCAGCAAGGAATACGCGGAACTGGAATGGCCGATTGACATCGCCATCGCCGCCATCTGGGTCGTCTTCACGATCAATCTTCTGGGAACAATCCTCAAGCGTCGTGAAAAACACATGTATGTGGCGCTGTGGTTCTACATCGCAACGGCGCTCACCGTCGCCGTGCTGCACATCTTCAATTCGCTGGCCATTCCCGCGTCGTGGTTCAAAAGCTATTCGGTCTATTCCGGCGTCCAGGACGCGCTCGTTCAATGGTGGTACGGACACAACGCCGTCCCCTTCTTCCTCACCACGCCGTATCTGGGCCTGATGTATTACTTCCTGCCCAAGGCCGCCAACCGGCCCGTGTTCAGCTACCGTCTGTCCATCATCCATTTCTGGGCGTTGATCTTCATCTACATCTGGGCTGGACCGCATCACCTGCTTTACACGGCGCTGCCGGACTGGGCGCAATCCCTCGGCATGGTCTTCTCGCTGATGCTCATCGCTCCGTCGTGGGGCGGCATGTTGAACGGCCTGCTCACGTTGCGGGGCGCGTGGAACAAACTTCGCGAAGAACCGATGCTCAAGTTCATGGTCGTGGCCGTCACCGCTTACGGAATGGCCACTCTCGAAGGCCCGACACTCGCCATCAAGAGCATCAACTCCCTGTCGCATTACACGGACTGGACCATCGCCCACGTCCACACCGGCGCGCTGGGCTGGAACGGATTCCTGACGTTCTCCGTCCTCTACTGGCTGTTCCCGCGGCTTTACAACACCAAGCTCTGGTCGGTAAAACTCGCCAACTACCATTTCTGGATCGCCCTGCTCGGAATGATCTTCTACGTCGTACCCATGTATGCCTCCGGAGTCACACAGGGTCTGATGTGGAAACAATTCAACGCCGACGGCTTCCTGCTGTATCCCAACTTCCTGGAAACCGTTCTCCAGATCGTACCGCTCTACAAACTGCGCGCCATTGGCGGCTCGCTTTACATCGTTGGCGCGGTGTTGATGACCTTCAACCTCTACCGCACCGCCAAGAGCGGACAGTTCGTTCCCGAAAAGGAAGCAC
>DAOLDN010000376.1:0-4108 GCA_035327385.1 Verrucomicrobiota bacterium
TTGACGTAAAGGTCGGAAAAAATCAGCGGCTGTTTCGCCATCGCGTCGGACAGTTCTTGTCCCTCCATGACTTCCTGCCGCAATTGTTTGCTGACGTCCTTGGGGATGCCCTTGGATTCGAGGTGCGTCATGCTGTTGAGAGCGACGGTCAACGGCATGCCGGCTTGCAGCAGGTTGGCGAGCTGCTGAGTGAATGTGGCCAGTTCCTGAAGCTTGGGTTTGCGCTGGCGGACGACGACCTGCCGGAGCGACGGCGGAAGCATCGCCGCGAAGGCTTCCTTGCGACTGCCGGTTTTCTTCTCCACCGCAACGGCACTGCCTTTGGCGGCTTCCACCGATACGGGGAACAGGCCAAGGCGCTCGATCTGCACCAGCGCAGCGGAACGATCGGCGACTTCGAGGACGCCCTGAACCACTTCGCCCGAGCGGCGCCGCGCTTTATACGAGAAACTCGGCATAGACTGGAAATGTAAAACCGTTGAGGCTCAAAAGTTTCATCCAGTTTTGGAGGAAATGGGCGAAATGCCCGGCTTTTTGACGATGTTCACGCCAGCCGCCAACAACTGTTCGTTGGTGCTGCCACGCCGGTAGCCCTGCAAATCCAGCGTGACGTGCGCGTAACCGAATTTGCGGATGGCTTCGGCAACCCGGTTTGAGATGTCGTCAGTCAAAAACCTGCGAAGTTCCGACGGGCCGACCTCGATGCGTGCGAGGTGTTGCGCGCTCTTTGTTCCCAGTTCGTGGTGGCGCACGCGAACATCGTAAAAGCCGAGGTCGCGAAGGACGTTTTCCGCGGCTTCGATCATTGCCAGTTTTTCCGGTGTGACCGGTTCGCCGTAGGGAATCCGGGAACTGAGGCAGGCCATCTGGGGTTTGTCGGCTGTGGGCAGGCCCATTTCGGCGGACAGCGCCCGGATGTCGGCCTTGGTCAATCCGGCTTCCTTGAGCGGAGCGCGAATCTGGAATTCAGCGGCGGCCTGTGCGCCGGGGCGGATGTCGCCGATGTCGCTGGCGTTCTCGCCATACGCGATGACCGCGAATCCTTCGGCTTTCGCCAGTGGTGTCAGCTCGTCGAACAGTTCGTGTTTGCAGAAGTAACAACGATTGGCCGGATTGGCCAGGTAGTCGGGATTATTGAATTCCGCCGTGCGAACGACGCGCACCGGAAATCCGAACCGCGCGGCGATGTCCAGGGCTTCGACCAGTTCGCGTCGCGGCAGGCTGGGGGAGTCGGCGATGACCGCCAGCGAGCGGCTGCCGAGGACGTCGTGTGCGAATTTTGCCAGGAACACGGAATCCACACCGCCTGAGTAGGCAATGATGCACGAGCCATGGGATTTCAGCAGATCACGCAGGCTGTTCAATTTGTCGGACAACATGGTAGCAGGATGGCACTTGAGCGCGGCGATGTCGAGGTTTGGAGAGGGAAACGGGAGGTTGGCGAAGTTCGTTACGGGACAAAGTTTTGGGACAGCGCGCCTTTTGGTGAGACAGCAGTTCGGGGAAGATTTTCGATGTGTTCGGTCATCCGGGTTGGAAAACGGCGATAAAGTAAAGTTTCGGCCCGATGGCGCACTGATTGCTGGAAAGGGGCCGAGAATTGTGAAGCAGCGGAGGTTGGAAGGGAATTTGACGCCGGAGCGGTGGCTTC
Organism: Verrucomicrobiota bacterium; assembly: GCA_035327385.1. GTDB lineage: Bacteria > Verrucomicrobiota > Verrucomicrobiia > Limisphaerales > JADLHS01 > DAOLDN01. Next base: position 1,652 of record DAOLDN010000376.1, read on the forward strand.
GGTGGGTGAGATGCTGCTTGCAAAGGAAAACTTGAACAGTATAAAAACCACGCATGGGCCTGCCATTTTTCGTTAACGGAGCGCGAACCAAGCGCGATCAGATGGTCGCCATTGACCTCGGTAGTCGCACGACCAAGGCTGTCCACGTCCAGAAGCGCGGGCAAGGATACATCGTCACCAACTACATGACGATGGACGCTCCAATCTACGCCAAGAGCCTTTCAGCGGACCTGCTGGCCGAACATCTGAAGGCGTTGGTTCAGGGGTTGGCTACCAAGACCAAATCGGTGACATTGGCGGTTGGCGTTAACGATTCCGTTGTGCGGCTTGCGGACATGCCCCGGATTCCGGTCGCGGACATGCGACAGGCGATCAAGTTCAACCCGAAGAATTATCTCCAGCAGGACCTGCCGAATCATACCTTCGATTGTTACGTCGTCCCGCCCGGAGCGACTCCCGTTGCTCCCGGACAAAAGCAGAAAGTCCTGGTTGCAGGAATCAAGACCAAGTTACTGGAGGATTTGCAGGAAGCCTGCAAGATGGCAGGGTTAAGTGCCGATCACATTGTGCCAGGACTGATTTGTCCCGTGAACGCATTTGAAGTGGCCGTGCCGGAGTCGTTCCAGAACGAGATCGTAGCCCTGGTGGACATTGGCTTCAAATCCACGTTTGTTTGCATCCTTCAGCAAGGGACGATTGTCCTGAACCGCGTGGTCTCCATCGGCAGCAATCAACTCACAGAGGGCGTTGCCGAATCCATGAACATCAGTTACGCCGAGGCCGAGAACATCAAACTCGGAATGCCCCAGGAGGTGCAATCGCAGCTCGAATCCCAACTGCTGCCCCTAGGGCGCGAACTCCGGGCATCCATTGACTTCTTCGAACATCAAAACGACCGCGCAGTTTCGCGCGTGTACCTCAGCGGTGGAGCGACACGCTCGGAACTCATCCTTCAATACCTTCAAACCGAATTGATGGTGGAGTGCGCCACATGGAATCCGGCCGGCGCATTGCCCAACACTCTGCCCGAATCGCAGGCGGCCGATTTCCCGCAGGCGGCACCACAACTGGGAGTCGCGCTCGGTGCCGTGTTCGCCGCGCTTTAGAAACCACATTATGCCTATTCGTCTCAATCTACTGGCCGAAGCCCAAGCCGCCGAGGAGGAGCGCAGACGCGACCCCGTCAAACGGTTCATCCTGGTGGCCGTGCTGTTGGTCGTAGGAATGCTCGTGTGGAGCGGTACCATCCAGTTGAAGGTCATGATGTACCGCAGTGAACTGGGAACCATGGACGGCCAGGTGGCAAGCCTGACGAACAAATACACAACAGTGCTTGAACAGCAGGCCAGGGCAAAAGACACAAGACGCAAACTTGACGCCTTGAACAGTCTTGCCACCAATCGCTTCCTCCAAGGCTCGCTGATGGATGCGATGCAGCGCAGCACGGTGGATCACGTCCAGTTGACGCGTCTGAAAATCCTTCAAGAGTATACCTACACGCCGGAAGTCAAAGGCCGCACGAACGCCGGCCGCATCACGCCCGGAAAACCCCCGACGGTGAAGGAAAAAATCACCATCGCATTGGACGCCAAAGACTCCAGCCCGAACCCGGGCGACCAGATCAATCCGTTGCGAGAGGCGGTGGGAACGAACATCTTCTTCTCGACGCTGCTGGGCAAAAACAACGAGGTGGTCATGACGAAACTATCGCAGCCGCAGGCCGTGGCAGGCGAGCCGCCCTTTGTGCTGTTCACCATCGAGTGCAGAATTCCGGAGAAAACAAGATGAAATTCCTGGGACTGAACAAACTTTCCGGCGAGAAGCGCAAACAACTGCTGTCCGTCGTGTTCCTCACGGCCATTATCCTCGGCGGGCTGGGATTCGGACTGATCAAATACCAGTTTGGCGTCCTGGCAGGTGTGAAGGCAAAAAAAGTTGCCGCCACAAAACGACTTCAGGACATGGACGACATGGTGCGTCGCGCTCCGATCACCGAGCAGGAACTGGCTGTCACCAGCAAGCAACTGGCGGACTTGGAGGCGCGCATGGCGTCCCGCGACGTTTATTCCTGGACTGTGACCGTGCTGCGGAATTTCAAACAGAATTACAAGCAGGTGGACATTCCACAGGTCGGCCAGCCAGCGGTGGGCGAGATGAACCTGTTGCCGTCCTTTCCATACCGGCAGGCCACCATCAAAGTGGCCGGCACGGCGACGTATTTCGACCTGGGCGTTTTCATCGCCGATTGTGAGAACGAATTTCCGCACTTCCGCATCCTTAACCTCGAAATCGTTCCGTCCACACTCACCGGCGCGGGCCAGAAGGGTTGGACGGGGACGAGCGTGCGCGGCCTCGAGGCCGATGCGCACAAGCTCGCCGACCGGCTGCCGGAGCTGGTGCTCGATGCCATGCGGATCTCCAGCACGGTCGCGCACGGTATTCACGGGCGCCGGCGTG
>DAOLDN010000377.1:0-4105 GCA_035327385.1 Verrucomicrobiota bacterium
GAAAGGATTTCCCGCGCATGACCGCCATAACCCAGCGTGCAATCCGCCGCAACATCGCCGGGCTTTGGCGACAGGACCTCGAGAATCTCACCGACCATGATCGGACGATGCGTGCCCGCCGGTGTTTTCCCGGATTCGAGGACTTTCTGAACCGTGTCAGCGTAACGCTCCGGATTGTGCTCCTTGTACTTGTCCGAGAAACGACGAGGGTGCGTCCCTGAATAGCGCACACGGCGCTTGTGTGGCGCGGGATTTGGAGCAGACGTTTCGTTCATCGGATGCGGATGATACTTTACTGATTCCAAAGAGACAGACATTAAGCACAGAAGGCTGAATCGCCTTCGTCCATAATAAGCGGGGCGAACTATCACAACGTAGTCGTCTTCAACCACAGGTTTGGTTGAAAGCGAACACTGAACTACTCATTGAAACGAAGTCTTGGCCACATCTCAGCCGTTGCAATCGTCAGGCCATTCTTCGTAAGCGCAGCCATGGCTCCATCAGAACGTCTCCATCGCTTGTCGCCCGCAGATGTCCATTTTAGTTTACCCTGGTCGGTATGTCGTTCGAGAATCGCTTGTGCTTCGCTGGTTGCCAGTGGCTGAATTTGGGCGGCTAAAGCTTCACGGCTCTGAACAGCAGCGGCGCTTTGCGGGTCTCGGACTTTCGCGTATGATATCAACCCCGATTTGTCGCTGCTTGCGCCATCATAACAAACGTCGATCAGATATTTCTGGGTGATGTAGGTTTCATTTGGGCCAGAAACGTGTAGTGGTTCACCGCAGAGCTTGCGAGCTTCGTGTTGAGAAATACCCAATCTCATCGCGTCGTTTGCGAGCTTCACAGGTGGGGGCGTGCTCCTAATCTTAATGGTTTTCAGTGAAGCAACCAACTCCTCGAAGGTCGCACGCTTTTCTGCTGTCACATGCACAGAGAATATACCGCTCCGCAGCCAGACCGGTTCTTGTCGCCAAAAGAAAGTTACATCGTGATACCACTTTACAGGCCCTTCGTTCGAGATCGGGCAAGTGCTGGACACCGCATCCCGTCCATCGAACTTGATGAGCGCGCTTGAATAATTCGTGGCACGCGGATCGTTTTGAAACTTTGAATCAATCAGTTGCTTGAGTTGAGCAACAGTTTTGACTTCTTGAGTTGGAATATTGTTTGGCCGACTGAAAAGCATCATTATCGAAGAAACTTGGAACGTGATCTGAGCATATCCATTGGTTGTGCCTTCGCTCCTTAGTTCAAAACCCGAAACCGGCAATCCAGCGTTACCAGCCTCCGTGCCTCCCCACATCGGGATTGGCGGGTTGTAGTTCACCAAGCCATCCCAATAACTCTCACCAGAACAGGGCGTGAAGGTGTGAATCAAGAAAAACAAGCTGAGCCAGCAAGCGCTTGTGACTCCGCGTGAAGTAGTTTTGCTCTGTTTCATAAAAGAGACTCACCATTGAACGAGTTCGTACCAGTTTGGTTGAAAATCGATGAACGGATGAGTCACCGATTTGTTTTAGTTGACTCACTGTCCAAAGTCCACACGGGATTGACAGCCTCCGCAGTGCCATCTCCCAAATCGTTGCGTTCTGCAAAGATTTGGACTGCGGTGGCAGAGCGCCCGTCCTCCGTAGCAGGCTGACTGCGGAGGGTGGACAGCAGCGACACCGCTTTTCGCCTGCGGATACAATTCCCAAAGCGGCGTGGTGCTTCGCTTCCCGCCGCAGTCCGTACCCATCTGCACTTGGTTTCCTACAACGCCGCGCTACACTGGCCGCGCCATGTCCGATCAACAGTCTCTGTTCAAAACCACCAAACCGGTCATCGCCATGATCCATGTGGGCGCATTGCCGGGAACGCCGGCAAACGGACTCCCGCTGTCGGACATCGAACAGCACGCCGTGCGCGAGGCGAAAATCCTTCGTGATGCCGGCGTCCACGGATTGATGCTGGAGAACATGCACGACACGCCGTATCTGCGCGGGCGTGTCGGGCCGGAAATCGTCGCCGCAATGGCCATCATCGCCCGCGCCGTCAAGGACGCCAGCCGTCTGCCGTGCGGCATCCAAATTCTGGCCGGCGCAAATCTTGAAGCCATGGCCGTGGCGCACGCGGCGGGATTGGATTTCATCCGCGCCGAGGGTTTCGCGTTTGCGCATGTTGCAGACGAGGGTTTGATCCAGTCGTCCGCCGCTGAGCTGTTGCGTTTCCGCCGGCAGATCGGCGCGGACAATGTCCAGGTCTGGGCCGACGTGAAGAAAAAGCACGGTTCGCACGCCATCACCGAAGACGTGGACATCGGCGAAACGGCGCATGCGGTGGAATTCATGCGCAGCGACGCCGTGATCGTGACCGGCTCAGTGACAGGCGATGCTCCAAAGCGCAGCGACGTGACCGCCGCAAAACGCAAGACGCGCCTGCCGGTTTATCTTGGCTCTGGCGTGACGGCCTCCAACCTGAAGCAATTCTTTGCGGTAGCAGACGGGTTCATTGTGGGCTCGGAATTCAAGTCCGGCGGTCACTGGTCCAGAGCGGTTGATGCGAAGCGCGTTGAGCGTTTCATGGCGGCGCATGGGCGGCTGCAATAGCCGCGTCCGGTTTGTCCGAATCGAGTCGGACGTTGCCCTTGCGGAAAGCGGCGCGAGGAGTAGTTTGCAGCATGAAAGCTCTCGTAGTCGCGACGTTCAACGAGCTTGAACCGGCACGGGGGTTGTGCCGTTCCCTCCAGCAAGCCGGGATTCAAGCCACCATCAACGATGAATCGAAGCTGGAACGCTTCTGGTTCATGTCCGAGCCGCTTGCGGCCATTCACGTGGAGGTCGGTCGCGCCGATTTCCTCAAGGCGCGGTCACTGATTCAGGCTTGGGGAAAGGGCGACGGCCCGATGAAGGACGCGGTGCGCTGTCCCGAATGTAATTCCTCGCGCGTGGAGTTCCCGGAAATCACCAGAAAGTTCCTGATGCCCGCCGTTCAGACGCTGTTCATGGCGCTGCACCTCATGCCCAGGGAGTATTACTGCCAGGATTGTCAATTCACCTGGCCCAAGGTCAAACCGGTGGATCCCACACGCGACATCCTAAATTTCCCGGTGGATTCGGCCATCGGCATCCCAAGCCATCGCGCAACCGGCAAGTCAAACCGGGCCTGACCACGCCGCAGCAAGACCGCCCGTCGGACAGAGTCGCCCGCCGGGGTCGAGTCGGCCACTGCCGCGCTACCGACTCGAGCCACCTCACATCGAAGCGCGTCCGGCACGTGGCGACGGCGCATCCGGAACGCATCATTTTTCTGGCGGCTTTCAAATGTTCATGCCGTAATGTTCCCGCCAACGACAACTATGGCGGTTGAATACAAAGATTATTACGAAACGCTCGGCGTGTCCCGCAACGCCGGCGATGCCGACATCAAGAAGGCCTTCCGCAAGCTGGCTCGCGAATATCATCCCGACGTGGCCAAGGACAAAAAGAAGGCCGAGGAGAAGTTCAAGGAGATCAACGAAGCCTACGAAGTGCTGAGTGATCCCGCCAAACGGAAGAAATACGATCAGCTTGGCGCGAACTGGAAATCCGGCGCGGAATTCAGGCCGCCGCCAGGCTGGGAAGGATTCGGAACAGGAGGTGGTGGACGCCGGCAACATCGCGGCGGCCCCGGGCCGGTGGATTTTGAGTTCAATTTTGGCGGCACCGGTTTCAGTGATTTTTTTGAGCAGATTTTTGGAGCGCGCAGTCGGCACGGATATGGCCAGGGCGCGTCGTTCGCGGAGGACCTTGCGGAACAGGGCCGCGACATCGAAGGCGACATTATGGTCACCTTGGATGAGGCTTTGCACGGCTCGGTGCGACCGGTGACGGTGCGCCAGAACGGACGCGCCACAACGCATCAGGTCAAGATTCCAGCCGGTGTCACCGAGGGACAGCGCCTGCGCATCCCGGGTCGTGGCGAAGCCGGATCGCACGGCGGCAAGGCGGGCGACCTGTATCTGCGCGTGCGCATCGCAAAGCACCCGGATTTCGAGGTCCAGGAGCACAACCTGATTTACGAGGCAGAACTCGCGCCCTGGGAAGCCGTGTTGGGAACGGAGATCTCGGTTCCCACAATCACAGGC
>DAOLDN010000378.1:0-4100 GCA_035327385.1 Verrucomicrobiota bacterium
GGAAACGGAACACCGAGTTTCGCACGCAAGGATTCGTCCAAGAGGCGGAAGCGGATTTGGGGTTCGTCGTAGCGCAATCCAAAGCGCTCCTCGAAACGCTCCGACTGCATGATGGACGCAGAAGGCAATGCCAGTGGCAGCAAACGGGCAAGCACGGATTGGTGACGCTCGACAAACTTGGTATCCACCGATAGTGGCAGTTCACGCGCGTAAAGGTTGGGACGAGGGTGGAGTTGCAGATAGCAGCAAACTTCCAGCAAGCCGGGCCAGGACTCTGCGAACTCCACCACCTCCATTGGCCGCTCAATGAAGAAGGGGACTAGTGCGGAACATTGCTTTCGGGTAAGCGCAAGGTTTTCCTGGAAGCGGGCGGTCTCTCTGGCTTTTCCCAAGGTTCGGAGGTAGGAATTCTCATCGGCGAAAGTGACGCGCTCAGGCAGGCGCTGTCTACCCCAGCGGCGCGAGTTCACTTCCACCCATTCGATTTGGCAGCCGAGATTGGCTTCGGTGAGGGCGTTAATTTCGCGGCGAAGCTTCTCGAAATCTTCCGTGGGTGAGGGCTTCCCAAAACGGACTGGCAGCGGGAAGAACGGCGTCCCGTCCACCACGCTCCGAAGATAATCAGCGTAACGGCTTTGGGCGCGGCGGCGGATGTCTTCAGGCGCGAGCATTCGTCACGAGTGGCTGCGCTGCGGCAGGAGTGGGAACGGCTGCGCCATCCACTGCAGCGTCGTATTCGGCGCGCGAAGCGCGGCGCAGTTTCGAGTTGTTGCCGTCGGGATTCACCGCGAGATGGAAACTGTCCACGAAGTCCTCGACTATGCGGCCCTTGGCGTCGAATGGATTCACGACTACGAGTTGCAATCCGAGTTTTTGGAACAGCCGGAGGGCGCGGAGCGAATTCGCTTCGTCGGTGCGTGCGAAAACTTCGTCAATAACCACCAGCCGGAAGGTGTTGGTTTCGCTGTCTGCGCCGAGCAGCCCGTATTGCGCGGAGATGGCGGACGCGAGAATGGTGAAAGCAAGCTTGGCCTTTTGCCCGCCAGACTTGCCGGAGGAAGCTGAGTAGTATTGCACTTCATTCTTGTCGGAATTGGCACGCTCGCTTACGCCGAACTCGAACCAGTGGCGCGCATCAGTGACGTGGCGCGTCCAGTTTTCGTCCTTCTCGAAGTCGCCGATGAGTTCGCGGATGCTTTTGAAGATGTGCAGCCGGTCATCGGCGGAAGGCTGCAATCCACCGCGCAGACATTCCTTTAGGCGGGCACGAAATTGTTTGATGTCGTCGGCGCGGGTTGCCGGGGCTGTGATTTGGACATGAGTGGTGTCGGAAAAAGGAATCGCCACCAAGGATTCGTTGACCGCCTCCACCCGCCGCCGGATGTCCTTTTCGTGTTCGAGCAGGTTGCTCTGGAACATTGCCATGTCGCCGATGAGATTTGTGCCAAGGAACTCCTCGAACCGTTGCTTGTGCTGGGGCAGCTCCTCTTTTTCAATCTGCAAGCGCAACGCCACAAACTCCGCCGCGTAGGGCACTTCGGCGGCAAGGTTCGGAAAATGGTTGTCCCGAAGAAAATTCGCCATTAGCGGCAGCATGGACTCGTTGGCTTCATTGATGAGTCCGGTCTGATGGCGCATCTGGCGATCGATGCTAACTGACACTTGCCCTTCAACCGCACCGATGTTGCTCAAAGAGAGCTTTGGCTTCTCCTGCAATCCGGTCAGTTCTCCCGTGAATGGTTCGGGCTCGAAGTCTTTGTGCGGTTTCAGCAGCGCGGTGAGACGGGAGGTTTCGGCCTTGTTGGTTTCGGCGTCCTTCTCTGACGACCAAATCTCCTGATTCGCTTTCTCCAAGGCCTCTTCGCTCTCTTTGAGCTTCACTTTGATGGCATCAAGTTGCTTGCGTAGCGCCTTCAAGGCGTTGGAACTCGCTTCCAGTTCATCCTTCTCCTGCTTCAAGCGCGCGAACTCCCGCTTCTCCGATTCGTGGTCAATGTCGGCAAACGCGGTTAAACCCAGCACTGCTTGAATGGCCACGAGTTGGCCGTCGAGTTTCTTGATTTGCTCCGCCGCTTCTGCCGCCTTCTGTGTGGCCTGCTTCTCCCGGCTCTCTGCCTGCTGGAACGCCACTGTGAGGGCGCGGATTTTATCTTCCACCGACCAACCGAGAACATAATTGGTGGCGTCGTTTACAGCGCGACGATCATCCTTTGTGTGGCGTGTTGGGCCGTCGCGGATTAATCCCTCGCGTGTGATGCCGTAATCCACTTCCTTGAGCCGGCTCACATCCCCGCAGCAGACGTGATTGAAACGGCGCGAGACTTCACTCTTCACCCAGCCCGCCAGCGGATGCTCGTCGCGGAAGTTCAATCGGCCAGCCACGCGCGCTGCGTCGCTCATCGAGTCAGCGCGCATGGCGGCTGCAAAAGGAACACGGTGAAAGGTGAACCGCAAGCCGAGATGCTGGCGATTGATGAAGTCGGCGACCGCAACGTAATGGCGTTCCGGCACGAGCAACGAAACGCCGAACTGATGCAGCAGCCGTTCAATCGCTCCGGTCCAGTCGCGGTGTTCCGCCTTTACTTCAATCAACTCGCCAGCAAACGGTAAATCAATAACGGAAACTTTCGTGGCCGCGCAAGCCGCCTCGCGGATGGTAACGAACTCGCGCGGGATGAGCACGCGATGCTTTCGCAGCGGATCCAATTCCGCCGAGACGCGCCCACGGTCATCAATTGCCCGCTGCCGTTCCATGAGTTGCTGCACCTGTTTTTCTTGGGCACTGTCACGGTTGCCTTTGACCAAGCCTTGCTGCGCGGAAACTTCCTCCCGAACTCGCTCGAATTGTTCGGACGATTCGATGGGAACAAGTCGGTTCAACGTCCTCAGGTGACCGGCGAATCCGTTCCAACGGTCGAGCTTGATTTTGCGCCGCTCGTCGGCAGCGTTCATTTGGGCGTCAATCCGAGCGATGCTTTGATGGGTCGAGTCGGCGGCAATTTCCTGCAGCTTGGCGTCGCGCTCGTTCTCGTCCCGCTTCCGCACGTCCTCGATTTCCTGCTTCTGTCGGCGCAATTCATTCAGTCGCATCGCCAATTCAGCTGCTTCCTCCTCGCGCAACACCAGATGCCGGCGCGCGTAGTAAAGCGGAACGGCGTCGAGCAATGTCTGGAAATGCTGCCGCTTTTGCTTTGCCTCCTCGCTCTTTTGGTGTGCGGTTGCAATGGGTAGAAGTGCGTCGAGTTGCGTCTGCGCTTTCTCGATAGCCTTCCAGCAGGCATCCAGTTCGTCGAAGTGGGGGCGCAGCCGCTTGCGGATAAACTCGATGGCATCCGAGCTCTCAAGCATGTGGCGGCGGATGAAATGATTGATGTCGCCGATCTCCTTCACGCCGATGGCCTGGTTGAAAACCTCCAGCGCCGCGTCATTGGTGATACCGAGTCGGGTGCAAAACGTCTTGGCGTAAGCGGTGAAGCTGTCAAACGGTTCGAACTTGCGCTGACGCAGGTTCTTCATCAACTCGCGCGTCTGGCCGAGATTAGCGAGATCGTCCTTGATGTTCCTGTCGCCGAGCGCGATGGCGAACCGCTCATCAACGCTTTCGTTCAGCTCCCACAAAATCTGCGCCAGCGTCACGACTTCGCCGCTATGCTCGTTTGCGAAAGCGGCGAGAAGGATTGACTGCACGCCTTCGGGGCGGAGGTATTCGGGGCGGGCTTTGGCGGAATCTTCCTGGCTGACCGTGGCCCACACACCGCGGATGTAAGTATGGCGAGTCCGGTCGCCGCGCCGTTTTTGGTCTGCGGAGGCGTCGTTGTAGTTCAACAGGCGCGGCGGCACGAGCAATGTGCGCAACGCATCCACGGCGGTGGATTTACCGCTGCCGTTCTCGCCCACCAGCAATGTCCAGCGGCCATCCGGCACGAGCACGGCGACCTTCTCATGGAACGTGCCCCAGTTCAGCATCTCCAACCGTCTCAGCCGGAAGCCCGGCAGCGGTGCGCGTCCGTCTGGCAGTGGAAAATCAAGTTCCCGGTTCAGCATGGTTCAGAAGGCGTTGTTTGATGGCTTCAAGGTCCGCAGGCGCGAGCCGCGCCTTG
>DAOLDN010000379.1:0-4093 GCA_035327385.1 Verrucomicrobiota bacterium
GCCGCGCCCACAACGCCGCCGTGCGCGGCTTTATGCCGAGCCGGACGGCCACGTCATTGACGTTGAGCCAGCGCTTGCCGGGATTGGGGATGACGACGGGGATTTTCACGCGCCGGCCTCCTCGATCGGTTGCACGCTGCCGCCCTGCTTGCGCGACAGCGCGTCCAGGAAGCGGAGCATGTCGCCAACGTGGAAAAGAGTCTGGCCGCGGTTCGCGCCCGGCGTGCGCAGGTTCACCACGCGCACATGCTTCTTGGCGAGGCCGCCATCACCCAGCAGGTGATACAGCTTCGCGTGTTTCAGTCCGGTGAACTGGCAGCTTTGCCCGTTCGGCGGGATCGGCGACCAGCGCTCCACTAACGGAGTTACCGGTGCGCTCGGTTCTTCAATCACTAGAGTTCTCATAAAAACCACGGGTGGTTCACCCGCGTGCCTGAGTTCTAGCACTGGTTTTTTTGAGAAAATCGGCGCAGGGAAATTAAGAAACCAAACGGGGAAATCAGAACAGCAAACGGGGATTCAAGGTGGGCAAAAAAGAAAAAAGCCGCCCGAAGGCGGCTTAAAAAATCGCAAGAAAGTTTTGACTAGGGCCGTGTTCCACCAGCACCCGATACAACCTTCGGATGACTTTTTGCGTCAGACACCATTTCTTGGCGCATAACGGCGAGCCAGCGCGCCACGAACGGATAGAAGGCTAGGACGTGATCCGTTTGCAGGCCACCGGGTTTCTCAATGCACTCCCTTGCCTGCTTCACGGCCTTTTCAAACAGGGCATCATTCCAAATGCCCAGCGGATGCCAGGCGTGAATGATGGACGCTTTCATCGGATCCGCGTCCTTCACCATCCACGGCAATGCGTCCGCGTTCTCGACGGCCTCACGCGCATACTCCACCAACCGCACCAGTTGTTTGCCGCGCTCCTCCTCGGAAATCTTTTCGCTCGGAAAGAGACACTTCAACGTTGCGCCTCTCCAATCCTCATACTTCCAGACATCATTCACCGCCTGTCCGGCTTTGCGCTGCGCTGCGATGTAGCTGTCGCGAATTTCATCGGCAGCGTTGCGTCCCGGCACTGCGCCGTCCAAGTCATTCTGCGACGCGATAAGTGCGTTACCATGTTGCTGCCAGTGGTCCGAGTTGTAAGTAAACAAACCCTTCACCATTACTCGGGCCTGCTCCTCGACGGCCAGCGCCTTACCCGCGGCTTTCCAAATCAACAGCGCCCGGTTTACCAATTCGCTTGTCTGTTCTGGCTTCTCTGTGCCCTTGCCAAGTGAAGCGGCGAGGTTCGCCAGTTGGAATTGCTTTACCTGCCAGACATCGGGCTCGACGGGCTTCTTGGGCAGAGCGAGTTCCTCCAACCGACGCTGATACAACTTGTCCTTTTCGGGCGTCGCAGACTTCTCTCTCTGCTCTGGTTCTTCTGTCTTCGCCACGACGGGCACTTTCTTTTTCGCTTTCATCGTTTGATGCTCGGGAGCTTTTTGACGGCCGCCCGTAGGGTATCAAGTTGCGTATGGGTGTAAACCGCATGGCTGCGATCATCCGAGTGGCCCGCGAGCATCTGCCGCACGTCCGGCGCAATCCCCGCGTTCGCCAGTTCCGACACGAAGCTATGGCGCAAACTATGGAAGGTGTATTTGTTGAAGTCATGTCCAGCCTTGCCGGTCGCTTCAATGGTTTCCTGCTTCACCTCCGCCGCCGACAGGATTTTGTGAAACTGGATGCTCAACCCATACTTGCCGCTCACCTTGCGCTTCGCCAGCGTCGGGCACAACGGCCCTTGATTGTCACCGACAGGAAGATCGAGCACATGCGCTTCCAGTTGCGGGTGCAGGGGAATGATGAGATCGCGCTTCTTCCGGCTCGTCTTTTGCGGGCGCACCTTCAACACATGCTTGTCGAAGTCGAATGCCGATAGCGGCATCGCCACCGCGTCGCCGAGACGCACGCCGGTATAGAACCCGATCAGGATGCAGGTCTTCCACTCCTTCCACACGCCCGCGTTGTCGGCGTCCTCTTTGGCGAGCGTGTTGCAGGCCTTGAGCAGATCACCGACTTGCTCGCTGGTGAACGGCGACCTGCTCTCCTTCGCCCCTTCGGGGATTTCCGCCGCCGCCACCGGGTTGGACAGCGTCAACCCTTGCCGGAGCGCCAGCGCGAACGGCGCGTTCAGAATCTTGCAGTCCGTTCGCACCGTGCTGGGATTGCGCCCGCCCTCCAGCCGGTCCTGGATGAACTTCTGCACATCCCGCACGCTGACGTCGGCCAGCTTCGCTTTTGCTTTCGCCCCGAGCGATTTCAGGAAGTTTTTCACAATGCCGCTGTAACGCTCATGCGTCCCCGCCGACTTGGTCTTTTCGGCACGGGCGATCCAGTCGTTTAGGAACACATCCACCGTTTTGAACTCCAGCCGGCTCTGGTTCACGCGTTCGGACACATCGGACAGCAGCTTGCGCAGGTGCGCCTCGGTGGCGTTGCCCACCTCGGCTTCCTCCAGCCGGGTCGCCATGTCTTGCGCCAGCCGCCGATTGTTGGCCGCGTTGGTGGCCCGTTCCTTCCCGTTCGCGCCGTCGGGTGTGTGTTGAATCTTGGTGGAAACGAAGTGATACTTGCCCGTGGCGTCCCGAAAGGACGCGTACCAGTAAGACCGGCCGGATTGTCTATGAATGCTCGCCATACGTTGTCAGGGTTGCAGGGTTGCGTGCCCGCGTCTCGACGCCCGAGCGGGGCGATGCATAAAATTTGCATAAAAGACTCCCCTAGTCAACGTGGTTTTGCTGGTTTTGCAGAAGGTGTGTTTCGTCCTTTTTTTACAGGCATTTCCTCTGTTTTCCGTGAAAAGTGAAACAAATCGAAAAGGGCGGAGATTGAAACGAGGGTTCGATTCCCTTCACCCGCTCCATCCACTGGCAAATGTTGCGCGGATCCCCGGCATCTGGGCTTTGTTTTCGAGTTTCAGTCTTTGGATTTCCTTCGGATTTCGAACTTCGGCTGTCAGTTCCAGCCGTCCGTCACACGAGTCCGGGTGATGCTCCGTTTTTTGTTTGGCAACCGTCGCCTGTGAAGAACCACACATTTGTGAGGCTGTTCAACTGCGGGATTGTTGTGAGAATGAAACCCGTTCAACCCGAATCAAATCGCGTGAAGCCTGCCGCGCAGTCTCACGCAAGAACTTCCCAACCAAAATTGTTGAAATGATGATAAAGAACGTGTTTCCCGGCAGCCGGCGTTTTGCGGACAAATTTGAAAATCCATCCATGAAAAAAATCCCCTTGTTAATCGTCGCTTCCACGCTCGCCGCAATCACCGCGGCTCAGGCGGAAACGGTCATTTTTGATGACGCCTTCGGCAGCGGCAGCACGCTGAACAGTGCCACTCCAGCCGATCCCACGACCACCAACACCGCCTATCAAATGGTGTCGAGCCGGGCGCGGGCCGGGCAGGGGATTGCCGCGGGCCGGTTGACCGTTGGGATGGTGGCATCCGGCAGCGCCATCATGGAGTGTCAGACGTTGTTCACCACCAATCCCGTGACTCTGGACGCCGTGGGCGATTCCATCGAACTGCGTGTCACGTTCACCAACACCGCCGGTCTGTTGAGTGGAACATCTCAACTGAGCTTCGGCTTGTACAACAGCGGCGGAATAAACGGTTCCATAAAGCCGGTTGCCGGTGGTCTGAACGGCACGTTGCTCAGTACCGAGACCGGGGCGGCTTCGGGAAATGCCCAAGGGTGGAAAGGTTATTTCGGACAACTGGCCCCATCCGGCAGCAACCATCGGATCGCCAACCGCGATGCGCAAACCGGCAGCAACAACCAGAATCAGGGCACGGCTTCGTCCGGCACTTCCAGCAGCCCCGCCAATCCGGCACCGGCAAATGTCAGCGCCAATCTGCTTTCGGCTTTGACCCTGACGGTGGGTGGCACTTACACCGAAGTGCTGACCATCACCAGAAACGCCGACAGCAGTCTGGCCATCACGAACACATTTTACTCCGGCCCGGAGCCCGGCGGCATACCGTTGGTCACAGTGGGCGGGGTTGCCACCAACACCACGTATTTGACCGGTTCGTTTGATTCCTTGAGCAT
>DAOLDN010000380.1:0-4091 GCA_035327385.1 Verrucomicrobiota bacterium
CACGAGCATATTGTGCTTGCCAACACTTACTTTGCAATGCAAAGTAACCGCCATGGACACGAACCAAGCTGCCGAGCATATTCAAGTCATCCGCACTTTGATGGAACGGTCCGCGCTTTACCGCCGCGCCCTTGCTCCAATCATGACGTTTGTGGGTGCATTGGGTATTACCGCCGGACTGGTGGGCTGGCTGCTGAACATCGAGTCTGTTCGAGGATTTGTGTTGTATTGGTTTGGAATCGCTGCCGTGGCCATCACGGGGTCACTCTTGCTTTCGCGACGGCAGGCGTTGAAACATCGTGAACCATTCTGGTCACCACCAACCAGACGCATCGCTCAGTCAGTTCTGCCGGGATTTTCGCTTGGCATCTTATTGGGTATCGAAATGTTGTACATCAACCAGGGAGGCATTCATTTGGCTATAGCCCTTTGGACCTGTTTGTATGGGTTAGCCCTTCATTCGGCAGGCTTTGCCATCTCCCGTGGCATTCGGATTTTGGGCTGGCTTTATTGTGTTTTTGGATGTGTGCTTCTTATCTGGTACACAGGTTGGTTTCTTGCTGTGCCGGCTGATTTGCTGATGGGAAGCATATTTGGATGTCTCCAATTGGCTGCGGGCATTTATCTCTATTTTACCGAAAAGAGCGGGAATGAATCGTGAACCCGGAACCATTCTTACAGCTCGACCGTGTGATCCACGAGAAGGGGCGGCTGGCCATCATGTCCATGCTCGCCGCCTCGCCCGACCTGTCGTTCACCGAACTGCGCGATACGCTGGAAATGACCGACGGCAATCTCACCTCGCACATGCGTACCTTACAAGAGGCCGGCTACGTCGCCGTGAGCAAATCCTATCAGGACAATCGCCCGCTCACCACCTGCGCCCTCACCGCAGCGGGCCGCAAGGCCTTTGCTCAGCACATCAACCTGCTGGAACAGATCGTCTCGCAGTCCAAGCCTAAATGAGAATTCTTTTGAACGAAACGAAACCCGCGCCGTCTCACGCTTTGTATTACAAAGCTACTATCATTGTGAAGCCACAACTCTACGGAGTCATCGGAATTGTCATCGGACTGGTTGCCGTCCTTGCCGGACTTGATCAAAAGTCCGGCCAGAGGTCTGACCTTGCGGGAATCTTGCTGATCGCCGGCATATTTCTGTTCGGCTGCGGACTGATCGCGGCAGCCATCGGAGCCAGGAAGTAACACTGAGTGAAAATCCTCCGCGCAGACCACCTCGGCATGTGTTTCGGCGTTCGCGACGCAATCGCGCTGGCAACCCGCGAAGCCCAATCACGGCCTCTGACCGTCCTTGGCGAACTGGTTCACAACGAAACGGTCCTCGCGGACTTGAAATCGAAAGGTGTCCAATTTCGCAACGACACCAATGAGGTGAAGACGGAAACGGTGATGATCACCGCGCACGGCGCTTCGGAACGCCGCATGAACGCCGTGCGCGGACAGGGATTGAACGTGCTGGAGGCCACCTGCCCTCTCGTTCACGTCGCCCATCGCGCCGTGGCCCAACTTGTCAAAGACGGTTTTCATCCGGTCATCATCGGCAAACGCGACCATGTCGAAGTTCGGGGATTGACCGAAGACCTTCCAACATTCGATGTCGTTCTCACCGATGATGATGTCATGCAACTGGCCGAACGTCCGCGTTACGGTATCGCGGCCCAAACGACGCAGCCCGTTGACAAGGTGCGCCATCTAGTGAGCCTGATTCGCCGACAATTCCCCAATTCCGAGGTTCGCTTCGTGGATACCGTTTGTCAGCCGACGAAGCAGCGCCAGAACGCCGCAGTGGAACTCGCGCAAAAGTGTGACGTCGTCATCGTCATTGGCGGCGCAAACAGCAACAACACTCGGGAACTGGTCGCCACGTGCAGCCGTCATCGCTCCCGGGTGCATCATGTGCAAACAGCGTCCGATCTTCGATCGGAATGGTTTTCCAGCAACGACATCGTCGGCATCACTGCGGGCACATCCACGCCCGACACGTTGATTGACGCCGTTGAACGCACGCTTCGCACTTTCGATTCCTCCGATTTCACAAAACCAAAACAAGGAAACAACATGCAACAATGGCTTCAATACTTTGAACACAATCGCGCCCATCGCACACCCGTGGCATGGGAAAAGGGAATTCAGGTTGAGAAACACCTGCTGAGACCGCTGATTCGTTCGCTTCAAAAGTTTCAACTGGGCGAGAGCGGGGAAGGTCGCACGTTGCGAAAACACGCCGCGTCAACCCGCGACCGAACGTATGAAGCGGCGATTGACCTGTTCATCAAGGAGGAACAGGAACATTCCAGGCTGATGGCGGAAATCCTCAAACGATTGAACGCGCCACTGTTGACGAGCGACTGGAGCGACAACTGTTTCATGTTCATGCGACGGCTGTTCGGACTGCACCAGGAATTGATGGTGCTGTTGCTGCCGGAGATGATCGCCAAACGTTACTTCCGCGTCCTGCATGACGGCACAAACGACCCGGTGTTGCGAACGGTGTTCGGACAGATCGAGCGCGACGAGGACGGGCATCTCGCGTTTCACGTCGCTTACCTGCGCAGGGCGTTTGAAAACATGTCGTTCTCGCGGCGTGTGGCGACGCTGATCCTCTGGCGGGTCGTCTTCCGCGTCACTTGCGCGGTTGTAATGTTCGACCATCGGGACGTGTTGAAAGCGGCCGGGACAGGGCGTGCGGCATTTTGGAATGATTGCGGTCGCGTGTTCGATGAAGTCGCGGCGGGCATTTTCAGCCCGGCGAACGCGGTTCGCCCGGAAAACCTGCTCGCCGCGCAGGGGCGTGCCTGAATTTGAACGATTGCGCCCCGGCGCGACTCCAATCCGCGACCGTATTGACCGTCATCATTCGGACATCGGCACCATGAAACGCATCGTGTACACCCTGCTCTCCCGGGAAACGCTTCCAATCCTTCTCGCCCTGGTCTTCGCGACGCTCGTCAGCGCGGGGCTGGTGATCGGACGAATCCTGTGGACGGGCAAATCGCTGTACGGATTCCTCCTTTGGAATCTGTTTCTGGCGTGGCTTCCGCTCCTGTTCGCCATGTTTGCGTCCAATTTGGACAGGCACGGGGAACACAGGACGATGCGGTTTGCCGGACTGGCGGTCGCATGGCTGCTGTTTTTTCCAAACGCACCTTACATCATCACGGATCTGATTCATCTGACGACCCGGTTTCACCGCCACTTCTGGATAGATCTGAATCTCATCCTTATTTGCGCCTTCACGGGACTGCTGCTCGGATTTGTGTCTCTCTACCTGATGCAATCCATTGTCGCGCGAAGATTAGGTCGCGTGGCCGGCTGGCTGTTTGTGGGGGGATCGGCGGGACTTTGCAGTGTCGGCATCTATCTCGGGCGCTTCCTGCGACTGAACAGTTGGGATGTTGTTGTTCAGCCGGGCAAAGTCTATCGAGGCATTGATGCATGGATGGACGGACGCCTGCCGCAGATGTCGTCCGGCGCGTTCCTTATGCTGCTCGCGATATTTTTGTTTCTTTCCTACGTGATGCTGTATGCGTTGACTCATCTGCCACGGCACGAACGCAATTCCTCAAATACTATGTGGGTTCGAATTGCCAATCCGAATGTGGTAGGCCCGCCAAAAAGGGCAATCGAAGTTTGACAGGCCGTCGTTGTCGAACTATAAAAAGGCCCGTTTCTTACAACTTATTAACCTGATAACGAATACGACCTATGCCCATATCCGTTGGTTCCAAAGCCCCCGATTTCACCCTCAAATCCAAACAGGCTTCCGGTCTGGTGGACGTGAAACTCAGCAACAATCACGGCAAGAAGAACACGCTCATCCTGTTCTTCCCCGCCGCCTTCACCGGCGTTTGCACCACTGAATTGTGCGACATCACCGCCGGCCTCAACGCCTACACCGGCCTCAACGCAGACGTCATCGGCATCAGCGTGGACACGCCGTTCGCGCAGGAAGCCTGGGCGCAAAAGGAAAAGATCGGCATCACCCTCGCCAGCGACCTGAACAAGGAAGTCACCAAAAGTTACGGCGTCCTGTTCTCGATGCTCGCGGGCATTGGCGACACCTCGGCCCGC
>DAOLDN010000381.1:0-4083 GCA_035327385.1 Verrucomicrobiota bacterium
CGGCCCTGGCTCATTTCGCGACGCCGTCAGTGTCGGCAACCGCACGGTCATCTTCCGCATTGGCGGTGTGATTGACTACAAAGCGCCCCGCTACGCGCCGCAGCCCAACATCACCATCGCCGGCCAGACCGCGCCGGGCGACGGTGTCACCATTTACGGCAACGGCCTTTCGTTCTCCGGTTCGCACAACAACATCGTCCGCTTCATCCGTGTGAGGCAGGGCATTCGGGGCGATTCCGGCACGGACGCCATCGGCATCGCCAACGGGCGCAACATGATTTTCGATCACATCGCCGTATCCTGGGGACGCGACGAGACGTTTTCCATCAGTCCGTCGTCCGGCCAGACCGTCAGCAACATTACCATCCAGAGCAGCATCATTTCGCAGGGATTGCAGGGCCATTCCGCGGGCGGATTGATCCAGACGGAGGGCGGCGTGAGCATCTTGCGTTCGCTCTACATTGACAACGACACGCGCAACCCCAAGGTCAAATTCAAGAACGAGTTCGTCAACAACGTCGTCTGCAACTGGGAAACCATCGGTTACAACATGGGCGGGGATTCCGCGGGCGATTCCTACGTGAACATGTTCAACAACTATTTCATTCGCGGCCCGGCCAGCGGTTCGACGGCCATCGGCGGCGGCAACGCCAATTTCCACATCTTCGCAACGAACAACTGGCTCGACGGCAACCGCAACGGAATTCTGGATGGCGGCGTGATGTCGTTTGCGAGCTACGGTCCGATGGACCTGCAAACCACGCCGTACGCCTATCCGATCACGCTGGCTTCGGCCTACTCGCCGCTCACGGCCCTCAAGATGGCGATCAGCGACGTGGGGCCGTCGTTCAAACGCGATTCCGTGGACGAACGCATGATCACGGAATTGATTTCCTGGGGCACACTCGGCGGTACGATCACGTCGGAGTTGTTGCCGCCCATGAGCGGACCGGGCGTCGTTCGCAACGGCACTCCGTATCCCGACGGCGACAACGACGGCATGCCGGATTTCTGGGAAACGGGCACGGGATCGAATCCGGCCATTGCCAACAACAACGACCCCAGTCCCAGCGGCAGCGGTTACACTCGACTGGAAGATTATTTGAACTGGCTGGCCGAACCTCACGGCGTCGCGCTGATGAACACCAACGTCGTCGTGGATTTGCGCCAGTTCACCCGGGGCTGGGTCGTGGTCAATCGCAACCCGTTCTGGTCGGTCGGCAGCGCCGTCAATGGCAGCGTGTCGCTCATCAACGGCTATTTCGCGCAGTTCACGCCCACGCCCGGCCACAACGGCACGGCCAGTTTCCAGTTCACCGTCAACGACAACGACGGCGGCCCTGTCACGCGAACGATGAACCTGTTTTTCACGCCGTCCGCGCAAGGGTATCAACCCATCTGGCGTGGCGACGACATCGCCAACAACTGGAACACGCTCGGCGACTACAACTGGTCCGATGGCATCTCGCTGCTCTACCGTTTTCATCCGGGCGACGCGGTGTTGTTTGACGACAGCGGCTCGACCAATCCCGCGGTCAATCTCGTCGGCTCGCTTCAACCCGCGTCCGTCATCGTGGACGCGAAAAA
The DNA here is from genome assembly GCA_035327385.1 of Verrucomicrobiota bacterium. Classification (GTDB taxonomy): domain Bacteria; phylum Verrucomicrobiota; class Verrucomicrobiia; order Limisphaerales; family JADLHS01; genus DAOLDN01. The sequence goes on from DAOLDN010000381.1 coordinate 1,588, forward strand.
GAACCATGCTTTTGCGGGCGGCGGGTCGTTGACGGGTTCGATGCAGTTGATCAAGACGAACACGGGAACGTTGCGCATTCTCAACACGAATTCCTACACCGGAGGCACGACCGTGAGCAACGGCACGTTGCTCGTCAACGGAGCGTTGCTTAACAGCGCCGTCACCGTGCGCAACAGCGGCTCGGCTGGCGGCAGCGGCGTGCTGGGCAACGGCCTCACCGCGTTTGCGGGAGCGGCCATCATTCCTGGCGACGGCGTCGGCGTGCCGGGCACGTTGACGATTTCCAACGGCCTGACGATGAACGGCAACGTCACCAACCGTTTCGATCTCTCGGACGATCCGACCGGCACCGTCAAAACCAACGACCGCATCCATGTCGTCGGTAACATCAATCTCAGCGGCGTCAACACCATCCGCGTCAGCCTCTCGGACGGACTGCCGGGCAACGGCCTTTACACGCTGTTCACCTACACTGGCACGCTCAACGGCAGTCTCGCCAATCTGGCCATTTCCGGCGCCAGCGGCACGTTAACAAACCCGCCAGGCGCGATCGCCATCCTCGTGGACGCCACGCGACCGCCGACCGGACTCGTCTGGGCCGGTCTGAACAACCAATGGGACACCGGCACGAGCACTTCATGGTTGAACGAAGGGGCGCCGGACAAGTTTCTGTTCGGCGACGACGTGATGTTCGACGACACCGGATCGTCCGTGTCCACGTTGAATCTCGTCGGCGAACTGACGCCGTCGTCCGTGACCGTGGACTCTGGCCTGAATTACACATTTGCCGGCTCGGGAAGAATCACCGGCGCGACCAGCCTCGTCAAAACCAATGGCGGCACTCTCACCATCAACACCACCAATGATTTCACCGGGCCGATGACCATCGGCGGCGGCGTCGTTTCCGTTCCGCGCCTGGCAAACGCCGGTGCCGCCAGTCCCATTGGCGCGGCGGAATCCGATCCTCAGAACCTCAGACTGGACAGTGGCACGCTGCGCGTCACCGGTGGCAACACCGGCACGGACCGCGGGGCAATGTTTGGGAATCTTGGCGGCATCTTCGACGTCACCGGCAGCGGTACGACGGTGACGTGGAGCGGTGAATTGACCGGCGGCGGGCCGTTGATCAAGTCCGGGCCTGGAACGCTGACGCTCTCGGTGGCGGCTTCAGGCGAGGGAGTTGCCCCACAGAATTCGTTCACTGGCGGAACGATCGTCAACGACGGCACACTCGTGTTGTTTGGTCCCAGCGGCGGCGCAACCATCACCGCCAACAACGTCGCGCTGGGTTCGGGCAGCGTCACACTCAACGGCGGCACGTTGAGACTGTTTGGCGGCGGTTTGGGAGACGCCGGCGCAGGCTACGGCACGTTCAGCCGGCCACTGATCGTTCCTGAAGGCGCGACCGCAACGATTCTCACTCCGGCCCGCTATACCATGAGCAGTTCACTCTCCGGCAGCGGCACGCTGAACTTGGAGGTCAACTACGTCCGAGGCGCGATGAGCGGCAACTGGTCCGCGTTCACGGGAGTCATCAACGTCACTGCCGCCGCACAAGCACCAGGCAGCGGCGTTGGCGAATTTCGCGTCGCCAACAGTTCCGGCTACGCGGGCGCGACGATTTTCCTGAACGACGGAGCGGTCATCACACAGAGCGGCAGCGGCAGTCCCATGGAGATCGGCGCGCTGGCCGGCACCAGCGGCGGCACCGTTGGTCCGGGCAATTCGACTTCCAGCGGGCGCAGTTTCCGCGTCGGCTGGAACAATCAGGACGCCACGTTTGCCGGTCGCATTCTGGCTGACGGGGTAAACACCGTCACCAAGGTCGGCACGGGCAACTGGACGTTGAGCGGCGCGAACACCTACACCGGCGGCACCGTGGTGGAAAACGGAACGCTCACGGTGAACAATTCCAGCGGCAGCGGCACGGGCACGGGATCGGTGACCGTCAACAGCGGTGCCACACTTGCCGGCAACGGCACCATCAGCGGCGCCACGACCATCAATTCCGGCGCAACCATGTCTCCCGGCACGAGCATCGGCACGCTGACCATCAACAACACCATCAATTTGGCGGCAGGCAGCACGACCTTCGTTGAGATCAACAAGACCTCCGGAACGAAAGACCTGCTGTCCACTTCCGGCACGTTGAACTACGGAGGCACTCTCATCGTGACCAATCTCAGCGGCACGCTCGCGCTCAACGACAGCTTCAAGATTTTCAACGCCAGTTCGTACAACGGCACGTTCAGCGCCGTTCAACTGCCGCCGTTGTCCGGCGGATTGCTCTGGAACACGAACTCGCTTTACACCAGCGGGACGATCAGTGTTGTGGATGAAGGATTCTCTGGGCCGCAGCCGTTGACGTGGAAGGGCGACGGCACGGCCAACGTCTGGAGCACATCCGCGACGAACTGGCTGGCGACCAACGGAGCGCCGCGCGCCTTCGCCAACGAGGACGCGGTCACGTTCGACAACTCAGGGTTCAATTCGCC
>DAOLDN010000382.1:0-4074 GCA_035327385.1 Verrucomicrobiota bacterium
CTTCGTAGTGCAACTGGTCCAGCTTCTCGAACTTGGCCTGATTCAGCAAATGGACTTTCTGCAATCCGATGGCGCACGTGAGTGTTTCCGCAAGCGAGCCTTTTGCCGTGTAAAGATACTGCAAATACCCGGGCAAGGTTCGTCTCCCGTAACCCTCCCCGATGTTCGCTAAAACCGACTGTGCCGCGTCTCGAAACTGCAACCGCAATTTGAAGTCGGGCACATCCTTCGACAATTCAAAGCAAAGAGCAAACAGGTCCATTCCCCGATGCCACGCATCGAGTTTCATGTAGCCCCGGTTCAGATTCCGTCGCTTCGTGTATTCCATAATCACGCCTCGGTTGTCACTTCGGTTTGAACAAGAGTCGAACGCCAAAATCAAAACTCCAGCAATCCATCAATCCAACAATCCATTCATCCAGTTATCCAATCATCCCCCGGACCGTTCATCACTGGCGATCAGCCCGTCGCGGATGCGAACGATGCGGCGGGCGTGACGCGCGACGTCCTCCTCGTGCGTGACGACGATGATGGTGTTGCCCTTGCCAGAGAGTTCGTCGAACAGAGAGAGGATTTCAGCGCCGGTTTTGGAATCGAGATTGCCCGTGGGTTCATCGGCCAGGAGGATGGACGGTTTGTTGACCAGTGCGCGGGCCACGGCCACGCGCTGCCGCTGGCCGCCGGACAGTTCGTTGGGTTTGTGATGAACGCGGTCGGCGAGGCCCACCTGCGTCAGCGCGTCGAGCGCGGTCTGGCGTCGTTGCTCTGACGGCGACGCGGCGTAGATGAGCGGCAGTTCCACGTTGTGCAGCGCGTTGGAGCGCGGCAACAGGTTGAAGGTTTGGAACACGAATCCAATCTCGCGATTGCGCACCTCGGCAAGCTGGTTGTCGTCCATGTCGCTGACGTCGGTCCCGTTGAGTTCGTATTTCCCGGAGGTCGGCGTGTCGAGGCAGCCGACGACGTTCATCAGCGTGGATTTGCCCGAGCCGGACGGGCCCATGATGGCCACGTATTCGCCGCGCTGAATCTCCAGCGACACGTCGCGCAATGCGTGAACCGTTTCTGCGCCCATCTGGTAACGGCGTGAAATGTTTTGAAGGCGGATGAGGCTCATTGAGGAAATTGTGATTGAATCGGGAGAAAACATTCAACATTCAACGCCCAACTTCGAACAACCAACGTGGCCGATTTGTCCGCAATTTGGATGTCGGGCGTTCGATGTTGAATGTTGAATGTTCCCAACGGTTCAGAGCGATGGCAGGAATTAGGGCGGACGTTCATCTCACTTCTTTTCTTCGCCCTTGTCCGGTGTGCCTTTGGTGATTTTTTTTCCGTCTTCAAGTTCGCGGCTGACGGCTTTGTAACCGCCGGAAATGATCTCCTGATCCTCGGTCAATCCCTCGGTGATCTCCCAGTAATCGTCGTCGCTGATGCCGATTTTCACCGGAAACATCTTCGCCTTGTCGCCGTCCGCCACAAACACGACCTCGATCTGTTTCGGCGCGTCCTTGGATTTTTTGTCCGTGCCGGTGGACGCGCTGTTCGTTTCGGCGGGCTTGCCGGAGGGCGAATTGGTGTCGGTGTTCTTCGGCATGCGCGTGGTCACGGCGGCGATGGGCACCGTGAGGACATTGGTGCGGTAACGGGTTTCAATCTCGGCGCTGACGGACATTCCGGGCCGGAACGTTTCCTTTTCCGTGATGCGGATTTTGACCTCGAACTTTGTGGCTTCCTGGCTCTGGCTGCTGACGACCTGTCCCGAGCCTTTGGCGGAATTGGCGATCTCGGTCACCACACCGCTGAACTTTTTGTCCTTGAACGCGTCCACTTCCAGCCGCGCTTTCTGGCCGGGTTCGATGAGCACCACGTCGCTTTCGCCGATGTCCACCCGCGCCTCCATCTGGTCGAGGTCGGCGAGGGTCATGATTTCCGTCCCCTTGTTGAACGACGTTCCCAAAACGCGCTCACCGGGCTGCGAATTGAGGCGCGTGATGGTGCCGTCCACGGGGGAGCGGATGGTTGTCTTGCTCAGATCGTCCTCCGCCTTGTCCAATCCGAACTTCGCCTGATCGGCCTGATGGATCGCCGTCTGGCTTCGCAGTTTGGCGACCTCGAAAGCGGTTTTGAATTCGATGAAGACGGAATCCGAAACGAGCCTGTTGGTGAAGAGTTCCGAGTTGCGTTTGAATTCGGCCTCCGCCTTGGCCAGTTCGGCGAGAGCGACAGTTTTGCCGGCGAGCGCGGATTTGTAGTTGGCTTCGGCGGAATTGCGGCTGGCGAGATAATTGTCCGGTTTGATCTGCACCAGCAGGTCGCCTTTCTTCACGTTCTGGCCTTCCTTGACCGGCAGTTCGATGATTTCTCCGGCGACTTCGGGACTGATGACCACCTGTGTGACCGGTTGGATTTTGCCGTTGGCGAGGACAACTTCGGTGAGATTGCGGCGAGTGACCTTGTCCGTCTGAACGCTGATGGTGACTTCGCCCTTTCTGAAAGCCGCCAACAAGCCCAGGCCCACAAGACCAAGGCCGATCAGGGTGAATATGATGACCTTACGCCGCTTCTTTGAATTTGCCATAGTATTGCCCGTTGCTCCTAAAAGACACTGCTCAAGCCAAATGGTTTCATCGCTGTGCGTTTTTATTTCATCCGCCGGTCAACGCCCGCACAGCCACCGCAAGCCCGATCTTCAATCCGTTCCAAACCGCCCACAATCCGAAGACGAACATCGCGGCTTTCGCCAGCGACACACCCGCCAGCCGGGACAAACCTACAGCCTTCACGGCCAGCGCCCAGAGAACCATCACGTTGAACACGGCCAGGACGCCGTGAGCGGGATTGTTCGGGTCGAAATCCTTGACGAACAACGCGGGACTCGGCGTCGCGAAAATGTTGCTGAAACTCAGGATCAACAGCGTCGTCACCACCGATCCGAGCACGGCGATCATGTTCGCCATGCCCGCCACCTCCACTGCCTTCATGAACTCGAACCGTCCTTTCATCAGCTTGCCGCCAATCAGCCAGAAAATCAGTCCCCACCAGAACGGCGAACAAAACGCGACCAGCACCGGAGCGCTCACGCCGCTGATCTTTGCGCCTAGACCGGCCCATTTGCGCGCCTGCTGCAACGCGGCTTCCTTTTGTGCGTCGGACATCGTTCCCTTCTCGAATTGCTGCTCCAGCGCCTGTTCGGTGACCGTGTTCAGTTGTTGTTGGATGGCGGGTTGGGAAAAGACGAGCCACGACCCGATCCAGCCGGCCAGGATGAACAACAGCGCGGGGATGATCCAGTTGGCCGCGCAGGCGGGGCTGGATTTGACGGCGTCAAAGACCTCGCCGGGCGTGGCGAAGACGTTCAACATTCGCGAAACCGGCGTCGAGGGGGAGCGTGGAACGTCCGGCGCTGGCTCATTTGGAACTGGCGGTGGCGTTTGCATGGTGTTCATCAAAGGCCGAGGACCCTGCGGCTGTGAAGGCATCTTGAACCTGCGCAACGCCGCTGTCCAGAGGTTTGAATCGGCTCAAAATAAACGCTGGCATCAAAGCGCCCTTGCACGAGACGAGCACGGACCGGCCTCGCATTCAGGGCGCAAAGGACGCGATGCGGATGTCACATTCGCGTGTTTCGATGAATTTCCGTCAATCTTCAGCGTTCAAGCGCGCGAAAACGAAGTCCGGGTCGGGTTTGAACAGGAGCACGGGATTCACGCCATTGGTGGACATTGCGTCGAATTGCTCCTTGCCCAGCGCTTCCAGAATGGGAGGGCCTGTGTCCTCGCCTTTGTCATTCTTCGCGTAACTCGCCTTGAGCACGCCGCGTTCAACCAGTTTCTCGATCTCGTCCTCGTCCGCCAGATGAACGACGAAATGCTCGCCCGTGATGACGAGGCGACCGAAGAAATAATTGCCCGGCAGTTTCTCCCGCTCCTGGTCGTCGTCGGCGAAAGATTTCTCGTTGGCGCTCCACAGCAGACCGACCTCCGGCGAATGGCGGATGGAAACATCGAACTTCGCCAACTTGATCTCATCCTTGTCCGCATTGAGCATCGCCACCTCCACGACGCCCGCCTG
>DAOLDN010000383.1:0-4064 GCA_035327385.1 Verrucomicrobiota bacterium
CACCGACGGGTTTACCTTGGCGGTTGGCGTCCAAGTGCTCTTTGTCCAAGGCCACAGCGCAATCAGCATGTTCGCGCAGAAGCGTGCGAGGTCTGAGTCTTGAGACTCCGTCTCCAACTCGACGAGCTTCCTGCCATCGGCGATTTTGAATGGCGCGGCTGGGCTGTTGCCGAACAGCCGGTGAATCAAGAGGCTTTTCGCCAGTGGGTCAGGCTGCTTTGAAATCAGCTTCAGCGCGTCTGCCGGGCCTTTCCTCCGACCACGGAACGTGGCCGCTCCAACTTTCAGGAGCAGCCCTTTCTCTTCCGAACGGCGTTCAGCCGTCTGGATGACCCTGCGGTATTGCCCTGCACCCTTCGCCGGTTCGCATACATCCATCGCCTCGATGTAATTGGCAGCGCTGGCGTCGTAGGTGGGGTCACGCTGAAGAGCTGCAAGCAAGGCGTCGGCTGCCTGTTTGCTCTGAGGAAATTTGCGAACATACGAGGACAACACCCACGACAGGTCAGGTCGTTGATGGAGCAAAGGCGCGATGCGGTTTAGAATCGCTGGCTTCGGCTTCATTCGGAAGAGCGAAAACTTGAACTTGGTCGCATCGGCAATCGTCCAGCGCCCATCCTTCTTCCGAAGACTGCGTCTGAAGATTCTTTCGAGGCGGCGCTGGCTCGCAGCTGTCACGCGCATCTTCGTTCCAAGCGCCGCGACGTGACTCGGGATGTTCTTCCTCAGATCTTCCAACTTGGCAACGCGCCGGCATTCGATCTTCTGAGCTTGAGGGACAAGGCCAAGCTGTTTCGATGCGATGTCCAATTTGACGAGTGCTCGGCGGACCGGGACTTCGTCCTTCGCCATCAGCTTGATGTCGTCCACATAGCGCAAGTAGTGGATGCCCGTGAACCGAAGCGCATCGAACGAGAACAGAAAGCACTCGGCAAGAAATGCAGAAGGCTCTGGTCCTTGTGGGATGCCGTGGTGCATGCACGAGCCTTTGTGATTCTCCGTCCACTTCTCCAGGCATTTGAGCAGGAGGTCGAGGACTTCAGGCTTTTTGAAGCGATGCTCCAGCACCTCGCGCAGCAACTTGTGGTCAATGAGCTCGTAGAAGGAAACCAAATCAAAATCGGCGACGTAATCGTTGCCGGCATTGAAAGCCTTGGCGACGGCGCGGTCGAACGCTCGGTAGGAATGCTTCCAGCCCCGGTAGAAGAACGGACTATTCTTGCTGTTCACCAATGCGCCAAAGCACCGTTTGCCAGCGTGCTTGTCCTGCTCGGGCTTGAACGCGATTGCGATCACGTTGGCGATTGCCTGATAAACGATCTGGTCTTGCAGCGTCAGCAATCGAAGCGGGCGAAGAATACCGCTTTTCTTTGGTTGGAAAACCACGGTCGCGGGCGATGGCAGGTAGCGTCCCGCTTTGATGTCGTCAATCAGGTCCTGAAGATTCTCCCGCAGGCCGAGTTGATACGACGGGTAGAGATGGCGGAAGAGATTCTTGTATTCCTTGTTCTGACCGCGCACAACCCGCGTGAAGGCGAGTTCAAAATTCGCCAGCGAGATGAAGTTGTGCGGGAAGGCCATTATCGCGCTTAAGGGTTATTTGATGGCGCTTGGCTCATCGATGTTTCTCCAGTTCGGTCATGAACTCGCGCACTGGATGGTGGAAGCGCCCAGTTTCAACCAGCCACCGGACTTTCCGCCGCAGGACTTCATCCAGAGGCAACGCGTGCTCCAACACGAAATACAAATCCTGACCATCGATGCCAATCATCGCGGAAGGCCGAAGTCGCTCATGGGATGTGATTCCGTCGGGAGAGAAGCAACCAACGGTGATGAAGATGCCGCGACCAATTTGGGAGTGGCCAGAAACGCGAGAGTCCAACACGGCCAAGTCACCTTGCACGATTGGCGCACTTTGCCACTTGGCTTCGATGAGGTAAACCTCGTGGGCAAACTCGATACTCCCATCAATCTGTTCTCCCACGACCCGAAACGACGGCCTGGGATTAAACCGATATGTCTCGAACAGCTCGTAGAGGAATTTCTCCAAAGCATAACCACGGTCGTGTGGCAGCAACGTGCTGATTTTGAGAAAGCGGTCTCGCAGGGCAGCAATCATCTCGCGCGTGACCGATGCCTTCGCTTCTGCTGTTGGTGTGGCTGACTTCCCGGCGACTTTTGATGAGTCAATGCCGAGAAGCCGATCCGCAACGTGACGGCATTTTTCAGCGCGAGCTTTGGAGGAGGCATCCTGCGTAGGGTTCACCGTGGCGTCATATTCAAGCAGGGAGAGAATCAGTTTCCCTGCCATTTGATCAGTCTCGACCTTCCAGAACGTGCGCAGCTTGTTCGCCTTCGACGTTCCGCCAGCTGTGTATTTCGGGTCGTGAATCTTCCGCCCGACTGCTTCAAGGACAAACTCCCCGAATGTGCGGTCCGAGAAATTGAGAACATACCCGCCTCCCATGCCGAAGTGCTGCTCAAGGATTTGCCGCTCTGCCATCTTGAGGGAACTCATGCGGCCTCCGTTTCGAGTTCCACCTGACCCGACAGCAGACGCGGCAGCAGCAGGTCGCGCGTCCGGCGGAGGTTTTGGATTTGGCGTTGAAGAGTTTCGGCCTGCGCCTCCATTGAATGCGTGGCTTCTCCGAACTTCCTCAGAAGCGGTGCGGACGGAACGACGACCGTTACTTTTGCGAGCTTCTCGCGTGGCAGATGCTTGATGGTTGCGCCGGTGAACAGCGCCGCTAAATGTCCGGATTCCCCTTGGTCTCGCAGGCTGTGGTAGAGATAGATGTGATCCATATTCTCCCGGCAACGAATGCGATGGATTGCTTTCTGGATCATCATTCCCAGAATTTGCTCCTTCCAAATCGCACACCGGCCCGGCTCGCCACCTTCGCACATGACGATGTCGCCGAACTTTAATCCGTAGGTCTCAAGCTCATCTTGCTCGAATCGCATTTGTCGCAACTCTTGCAGATCGAACTCACCCCACCGGACATTGACGTTTGCGAGGTATGACAGTAGGTCGCCTCGGTTCTTCTCCTGGTCCAGCATCTTTCCAAGTCGGAACTGAGCGACTTCCTCCAAAGGCTTTCGTGTCCACCCCTCCGGCAAGCTGCCGACAAGTCGGATGCGTTCGTGGCCGGGGAAGCGGAAGTGGACGAACCACTCGCGGTAGAGGGCGCGGGCCATCGCCTCCAAGAGCCGGATGCGCCGCTGACTGTTCTCCATCAGCTCGTCGTAGGCCGACAGGATGCCCGCGATCCGCCGTTGCACCGGCAGCGGGGGAACGTTGACCGGAAAGTTTGGAAACGTGATGAGCGGGATGCGATCAACCGTCGCGCCCGTCATCATGTTCTTCTTGATGACCTCCCGCCAAGCGGGCGAGAAGAAATAGTAGAAGAGGAATCCTGCATCGACCTTCTTCGGGTCGGTGCGAATCAGAGCCATGCGCCGCCCCAAGCATCCACGGAAACCCTCGGGAATGATTGCGTAACGATTGAGCGTCGCCTCGTAGGTGAACACGATGTCGCCCGGCTTCGGCTCAACTCGTCGCGTCCACTTCGCAAAGTCTTCTTCGGCGATGTGCCGGATGTCGGACATATCGAGATGGCCGTCATCGGTCACGTTCTTGATTCCAAGGAACACTGGGCCAGCGTCCGCAGGCTTCGGCGTGGCGTGAGGCCCGTCATAAAGCCCGTCGTAAAGCTCACTGATGGGGACTGTGCTCCATTTCGCCCGCATCGCTCAGTTCTCCAGAATCTCCGCCACGTTGCCGGCGATGGTTTGTTCGAGGTCGCGCGCCTGGGCGTTGAGGGTTTCGAGTTCCTCGTTCAGCGTTTCGAGTTGTTCCTTGAAGTCCTCGTCGCTCACTGCTTCGCCGGCGGCCACGCCCACGTAGCGGCCGGGGTTGAGCGACCAGCCTTGCGCTTCGATTTCCTTGAGCGTGGCGGCGCGGCACAGGCCGGGCACGTCCTTGAAACGCGGAGTGCGGAGTGCGGAACGCGGAGTTTTGGAATCGGCGGCTTCGCCGAAAATCTCCTGAATCTTGGCGCGGG
>DAOLDN010000384.1:0-4056 GCA_035327385.1 Verrucomicrobiota bacterium
GCACATCCACCATCCACGACTGGACCATGGACGGCACGTTGATCGGCGGGTTTCCCGAAGTGGACGCGAATTTTCCTGCGTCCGCCATCACCAATGCCCAGGCCGCGAAGCCCAACATCCAGGCCACCATCCCGGTGCGTTCGCTCAAGAGTTACACAAAGAAGATGGACGAGGTGATGCAGGAACACATGAACGCGACGAAGTTTCCGAGAATTGAATATCGCCTCATCGAGTTGAAGCCCAAGTCAACGGAAACCGTGTCCGGCCCCGTTCCGTTTGACGCCGTGGGCACGTTGACAATCGCCGGTGTGACGCGCACCAACACCATGCCCGTGACCATCGAACGGTTGGAGGCAACCAAACTCAAGGTTGTCGGCTCGACCCCGCTCAAGATGACGGACTTCGACGTGAAACCGCCTGCGCCGTCCATCCTCGGCATGCCCGTCATCAAAACGGGCGACGACATCAAGATCAGTTTTGAGTGGTTGGCGGCTGTGAAGGACAAGTAGCGAAGCTCCAAGCTTCAAACATCCAGCTTCAGAAACGCTCCAAGTTCCAAACGCCAATCTGGCTGGAAATCCGTTTTGGCAACTGTTTCAACCTCGCGCTTGAGGGCGCGTTGTGTCTGGCTTATGCTGCAATCAATCGGATGCCACACCTCGACGACGAAAAAGAACGGAATCGTTTTTACCTTCTTCCCGGAATGGGCGGGCGGCCGTATCGTCGCAAACAGAAGCTGATCCTCAAATACTCCATCGCCGCCGGGCTGGTCATTTCCGCGATACTGGCTGCGATCATTTACCTCGTGAACCGTTCGCCGCACTGACGTTCCTTGCGGATTGCGTCATCCTGTTTGTTCCGCATCGTGATTCAAAGTCCAATGCCCGCGCACTTGGCGGCTTCCGTGAATGGCGCGAGTGACGTATTCCTTGGCGCGTTGCACGGCGGCGGGCAGACCAATGCCCGTGGCCAGATGGGCCACGATGGCCGCCGAGTATGTGCAGCCCGTGCCGTGTGTGCTGATGCCTTTGACAAACGGCGCGCTCAACAACAATTCGTTCTTTCCGTCGAAAAAGATGTCAATCGCGTCACGGCTGCCGCGCAAGTGGCCGCCCTTGACGAGCGCGGCGCAACCAAATCGTTCATGGATGACGCGCGCTGCCATCCGCAGGTCTTCCGGGACACGCAATTTCCGGCCGACCAGTATTTCCGCCTCGTCGAGATTTGGGGTGACGATCGTGGCAAGCGGGAGCAGTTCAAGCTGGATGGCTTTGACTGCGGAGGGTTTGAGCAGTCGCGCGCCGCTGGTGGAAACCATGACCGGATCCACCACTAACGGGGAGCGTTTTCCAGTGGAGAAAAACTTCACCACCACGCGGATGATGTCGGTGGAAAACAACATCCCCGTCTTCACGGCGTCGGGCGGCAGTTCATCAAAGACCGCTTCGATCTGCCGCTGCACCATGTCGGCGCGGATGGGCTGGATGCCGGTGACCTGCGCGGGGTTTTGCGCGGTGATGCAGGTGATGGCACTGGTGCCATGAACGCCAATGGCTGCAAACGCCTTGAGGTCGGCCTGAATGCCCGCACCGCCGCCGCTGTCCGAGCCGGCGATGGTGAGGGCGCAGTTCAGGGTGTTTGACGGTTTCACGGGGCGGGTGTGGGTTTTGGAACCGTGGCGTGTTCGCGCAGCCATCGCAGGTCGGGGTTTGTGCCGGAGACAAAATTGAGGTGGGTGACGAAATCCGCGCGGGCGTTGTTCAGCGTGTAGGCGTCGGCCCAGCGATGCGTTTCCACATGGCCGTCGGCGAACGACAGCGCACCGACGCGTCCGTGTTCGATGGACGGGATCTGGTAATAGAGGCCGGACATGGAGATGCCGAAAGCGGAGTGACAAATCCAGTTGGGTGCGACGTCAACGAACAGCAGCATGTCGGACGGCCCCGCGGGGGCGATGTCCGAACTCTTTTTGAAATTGACGTGATTGGGGGACAGGTTGAAGTCACCGCCGCCCTCGGGTTTTGTCCAATGCATGTAACTGTTGAGGGCGTAGGAGCGCACCTTGGGCTGGTCGCCGAACTTGCTGCGGTCTGCGGGACATTTGTAGATGTTGGGATTGGTCAGGTAATCCCCGAACGCGGCGTATTGCGGGTCGGTGAGGAATTTCTTTTCCGTGAACGCGGCGGGTTCATCGCCAATGAACTTGTGCGTCGCGCCCTGCACCCAGAGTCGCGTGTTGGAGAGGCTGCCGGGAGTGCCGTAGCCGTTGGGAACGAGGTTTCCGTTGTTGTCGCCGGAGTAAGTTTCCCAGGTAATGGCCAGTTGGCGCAGGTTGCTGATGCACTGTGTTCGCAGAGCCTTGGCTTTCGCGCCTGTAAGCGCGGGCAACAACAGGGCGGCAAGAATGGCGATGATGGCGATGACGACGAGCAGTTCGATCAACGTGAAGGCTGCGCGCCGGGTTGACATTGGGGGAAATGTATCGCGGCTGCGGCTCATTATCGTTTTCTGACTCAAGACTTGCGTGCGCGGCAACTTACGCGATGCAGGCATGAAGGGCAACTTGTTGAAGGTTTCGGAAGCCAAATGAGCCACGGGGGTCAGGGTTTGGTCGCGGGCGCGTTGGTGGACGAGGACGTCGAGGGGAGGATTTCCTCCAGTGTGCGGATTGGATGCAACGGGAACATGAGCAACCTGGGAATGAAATAGAGCGGCTCGGGTTTCGGTTTGGAAAGCGTGCCCGTGACGCGGTACTCGAGCAGCTTGGTGACGGGTTTGAAGACAAAACTCAATGCCCGTCCCACCAGCCAGGCGTCTCGCAGCAATTCCGCCTCCACACGCGCGTCCACCGTCCCGGCAAAATCCACCGTCCCGTCGTACTTCAACCGCATCATCGTGGAGCGAATGTCGAGCGAATCCGAGAACACGACCCCGTTGGTGATGATGAAATTCGCCTTCGCGTCGGAGGCGTGGCCGCCGCCCATTCCGGGAACAATGTTGTTGAGGATGGGAGAAAAGACGCCGAACAGAGGGATGTCCCAAAGGTAGCCGTCCTCCAGTTTCACTTTCCCGCGGCCGTTCCACGAGAAGGGATCGATCGTGCTGGCGCTGTTGACAATCAACTGCCCGCTCAACACGCCGGACATGCGATTGGACGGGGACGCGATATCGGTCATCAGGGAATGGAAATCCGAGTTGGTCACGTTCAGGGCGAACTGAAAATCCGCGCCCTGATCCGGTATGAAATTGAAGAACGCGTGCCCTCCCGCGTCGCCCCCGTAAAAGTCCATCGTCACGTTTGTCAACAGCAGCGAATGTCCCTTCCAATGCGCAACGCCTTCGATGCGCGGCAATTTGAACTTCCACCACTCGAATGGCCCGCCTTCGACCTCGAATCGCAGGTCGGCGTCCTCGCTGCCGCGCAACGGGGCGAAACCTTCCACCTTCGCCACCGGCGGATGGATGAACCGGTACGGCTGCAGCGCCTTGCCGACCTTCGGGCCGATGGCATCGGCCACCGCCTGCGCATCCGCCATGCTGAAACCGTTGGTGAAATGAATCCGCTGCATTGTGAAGTTCACGGCAATGCCGTCGGCGTACATCCACTGCGCCCCCCGTGTGATGACCGGCTTGAACAACTCCAGCACCAAGTTTGTGTAACTCGCGTGAGTTTCGAGCGTGTCAATGGTATGTCCCCGCACGGCGACGTTGCTGACGGACGCTGACAGATCGAAACCGATGCGCTCGTGTTCGTTGAATCGTCCGAATACGCTTCCCTCGACCACGACCGGGCTTTCAAAGCGGACGAGGTCGAGGCCTTTCAGTTGATTGGAGGAGAGCAACGGCCGCAACGCGTTCGGGTCAATCGGTCCGCGAATGTGCCATTGGTAATCCCTCGTCCCGTCGTTCGCCCGATGCGCCAGCAACAGCGTGCCTTCCGGGCGGCCCACTTGCAAATCCGGCAGATCCCACACGAGGTTCGTGTACGTGAACGTGGAACGCGCCCAAACCGCCCGTACGCCGCGGTATGCGACGTTCGTTCCCGCAAACTCACCC
>DAOLDN010000385.1:0-4032 GCA_035327385.1 Verrucomicrobiota bacterium
TAGGCGAGCACACCGTCGGTGATGGCCTTTGCCATTTCACGGCGGTAGGCGGCGGCCATGATTTTTTTACCCTCGCTGGGGTGCGAAAGGAATCCCGCCTCCACCAGCACCGCCGGCATTTCCGCGTCGCGCAATATGGCAAAACGGGCGCGGCGCACTCCGCGGTCGGTCGTTTTCAACGTTCGCACGAGCTGCCTCTGGATTTCGTAACCGAGCAGCATGTTTTGGGAATTGAAACGGTTGCCGGGCTGCGTCGTTGCCGTCGGCCCCGAACTGGGGGCGGACGTGGAACGAGCGCCGGCGGGCGTCAGCACGAAGGTTTCCGCGCCTTTGACGGTGTTGCGGGAACTGGCGACGGCGTTGAAATGGAGGCTGATGAACAGGTCCGCCTTGCGTTGGTTGGCAATGGCGGGCCGGCGCGGCAGGTCCAGGAACGTGTCGCCGGTGCGGGTCAGCGTAACTGTGAAGCCGGCTTTGGTGAGCTGGTCGCGCAGTTCGCGCGCGAGGCGCAACGTGTATTCCTTTTCAAATTGTGTTCCGACACGATTGCCGGGGTCTTTGCCTCCGTGACCGGGGTCAATGCAGATGGTTTTGACCTTGCGACCGGCGGCGTTGCGCGGCGGAGAAATCAGCGGCTGCAGCGTTGTCGTTGTGTCGAGTTTGGAGATGTAAAGCGCGCCGGAACGGTTCACGAGCGGATGGAGCAGCCAGACCTGGATGTTGTTGACCTGCGCTTCGCGTGAATTGGCGATGAAAAGAAAGCGCGTGGAGCGATTGGTGGCATAGAGCGTGGAATCGCGTTTGATCCAGCCCCAGCCGAGGCCGCTGGATTTCGTCCATTCGGAAAACCGCACGTAATCGGTGCCGTTGATGCGTGTGGTCGCGGCGGGCGCGGCCGATGCCGGCGCTGTCACCACCAACAGACAGACCGCCCCGAGAGCCAGCCCGATGATTTTTGTGAACATCACGGGGTATGGACGTTGGCGGAGGCGAATCAGTTCAAGCAATGAAGGCTTCGTGGATGGCTTTGGTGGCCTGCGGCCCTTTGGCGAGGTCAATGACGACGGAAATCTTGATTTCGCTCGTCGAGATCATGCCGATGTTGACGCCTTCCCGTGCGAGCACCTCGAACATTTTTCCCGCGACGCCCGTGTGCGATTTCATGCCGACGCCGACGATGGAGAGTTTGCCGATGTTTTCGTCGGTCAACACTTCCTTGAAGCCGATTTCGCCTTTGAGGCTGTCAATGACCTTTTGCGCCTTCAGCAGGTCGGGTTTGTCCGTGGTGAACGAGATGTCCGTGGACGGAGTGCCCGTGCCGTGGCTGACGTTCTGGATGATCATGTCCACGTTGACTGCGGCATCTCCAAGGGCCTTGAAAATCTTCGCGGCCACGCCGGGTTTGTCCGGCACGGCGACGAGCGTGACCTTGGCTTGATTCTTGTCCAACGCGACGCCGCGCACGACGACGCCTTCCATGCTTTTGGTTTCTTCTTTCACAATCGTTCCGGGGTTGTCGTTCAAACTGCTGCGGACTTCAAACACCACACCGAATTTCTTGGCGAATTCCACCGACCGGCTCTGCATCACTTTCGCGCCGAGGCTCGCCAGTTCCAGCATTTCATCATAGGAAATCTCATGCAGCTTCATCGCGCTGGGCACAATGCGCGGGTCGGCGGTATAGACGCCGTCCACGTCCGTGTAAATCTGGCAGAGATCGGCCTTCAGCGCCGCCGCCAGGGCGATGGCCGTCAAATCCGACCCGCCACGACCCAGTGTCGTGATCTGGCCTTCGATGGTCTGGCCCTGGAAACCCGCCACGATGACGACGTTGCCGGCGTCCAGTTTCTCGTGGACTTGTTTGGGAGTGATGTTGTGGATTTTGGCCTTGGTGTGGACTCCGTCTGTGACGATGCCGGCTTGCGCGCCTGTCATTGAAACGGCCGGAATGTCCAGCGCCTGCAATGCGATGGCGGTGAGCGCGATGGTCTGTTGTTCGCCGGTGGCCAGCAACATGTCCATCTCACGTTCGCTGGGCAATGGAACGATGTCCTTTGCCAGCTTGATGAGTTCGTCTGTGACGCCGCTCATGGCGGAGACGACGACGACGACCTGGTCGCCGCGTTTGCGATATTCCGCGACTCGTCGCGCGACGTTTTTGATGCGGTCCGTGTTTCCCACCGAAGTCCCGCCGTATTTCTGAACGATCAAGGCCATAAAAATGGACGCAGAACTTAGCGGGAACGGGGTTTCTTGGAAAGAATGGAATTGGAGGGATGGCGCAGTGGGCGCATCGCGCCGTCCCGACGGAGCACGACCGGGTCCCCGTCGCAGTGATTGAATTGCCGGGTAAATTCAAACACCAAAAGTCCGTCTCCGTGCAGCATACTGCGGACGAGTACCGTCCGCGCTCCGTGTCGTGGAAGGGCCTGCGAATGAAAGAAAGGCAGCGGAATCCTGGCCGGCTTGGCATTTGAAGTTTCCGCCGAAGGCGGACTGCCCTCGCCGCCGGGGGTTCGCGGACTGGCGTCCAGTCACGAACCCCTCGGCGGGAGCGCAGCTACCACCTTCCTTAGCGTCTTTTGAAGAAATCCGACGTTTCCGCGCAGTTGAGCACGGACAAATCCAGCCCGCCTTCGGGATCGCGTTCCTGGGCGGTCTTGAGTTGATTGGCGATGGAAGCGCAAGCCGGCGCGGCGAAGTATTTGACCGCGCCCACGCCCACCTGTGCCGGGAAGATCACGACCAACAGGCAATGCTCATCCACGTTGGTGACGAGCATGCTGTACTTCTCGCCCTGTTGATAAACGCTGTCGAAATTGGTTTCCTCCACGAGATTGGCAATGGTCTGGTTGGCCAGGTAGGCGCCGGAAGAAAGCGCCGCAATCGTGGTCAGGTCGAACTGTTCAGCCTCGCCCTTGTGGGCGATGAGAAAGCCGCCCTTGTCAATGACCAGCGCCGCCGCCGCCTCGGTGCTTTTCAAAAGGTCGCGAAGGACGATGTCGAGTTGACAGATGTCCTCCTCGATGAGTTGGGGGAGAGTGACCATGTCATGCGTACTGCGGCACGTTTTGACCGGGCGACTGCTGGTTGATGAACTTGTTCAGCAACATGCGGGTGATCATGTTCAACGTTTCAAACACGCCCTCGCACAGGTGAGCCGTGGCCGTGAATGACGGCACCTGCAGGTCGCGATTGTTCAAGAGATATTCCATGTACTCGACCGGCGCGGCGTTCGGAAGGTCGCGTTTGTTGTACTGAAGCACATACGGGATGTTGTTTATGTTCAATTTCAGGCTGCGCAGGTTGTCCACGAGGTTCTGGAAGCTCTCCACATTCTCCTCCATCTTCTCGTATTGCGAATCCGCGCAGAAAACGATGCCGTCCACACCGCGCAACACGAGCTGTCGCGTGGTGTTGTAGATGACCTGGCCCGGAACGGTGTAAAGCTGGAACTTGGTCTTGAATCCCTTGATGGTCATGGCCTCGATGGGCAGGAAGTCGAAGAAGAGCGTGCGGTCGGAGCTGGTGGCGAGCGAAACAAGTTTGCCCTTGTTGCCGGCGGCGGTCTGCACGTGTTCGTGAACCTGCACGAGGTTCGTGGTTTTACCGCACATGGCCGGACCGTAATAGACGATCTTGACCTGCAGTTCGCGAGTGGCTTGGTTGATGATGGCCATAATTCTTAACGTTGGTTCTTGCGGTCCAGTTCACCTGCCAGCGCGGCAAGCTGGGCCGTGGGCATCTGTTGTCCCACGCGACCGAACGCCGCGAAGAACACCGCATTCACGCGGAACACCTTCCAGGGAATATTGCCGACGGTGAAATGGAGATTGTTGAGTTCGCCCATGCGCAGCTCTTTGGTGCATTGGGTCATCTTGCTGAACAATTGCGGCAAAAACGCCGCCAGCGTGTCCGCGTTCAAATCCTCGGGCACCTTGCTGGCCACGGACAGTCCGTCCGGCAGCGCAATGAGCGCCCCCGCCACTCCGTCCAGCGCCGCAGCGCGAGATACGATCTCGTTCGGCGTCG
>DAOLDN010000386.1:0-4032 GCA_035327385.1 Verrucomicrobiota bacterium
ACAGCGCGGGTCGCAGCCAGTTGTTGTGGCCTCGCGGCGGCCAGGGAAATTCGCAACGATTTCCGCCGCCGACCACCGGAGACGAGCCAATCCCGGCGGAGATTCCGTTGAATGCGCATTTTTCAGTCGGGCCGCCCTACGGCGTGGACACCTACATCCTGCTGGCCAGTCGCACGGCGATTCCTGATGCGACGGTGCTGGAATTTGACGGAGTGCGAAGCGGCACCCGCAGCGGTGAGGACGCCAACCCGTTGCAGCGGCTGCTGAAATCGGTGGGCAGTTCCACGCGCGCCGCAGCGATTGAAGCGCCGCCGGACTGGTCACTCCAACGGTTTTCTGTGCGCAGCGTGGAGAAGTGAGCAAACAAGTGCAGCGCGGCGAACCACACGCAGACCACATGAAACGTTTGCCGGTGAAGATTGAGTTTCCCGCTATTTGCCGCGCGCGGTGATTCGTTTCAGGCCCTCTTGCGCTTCAATCATTCCCGAGCCGCCGGCGAGGCGGTTGGCCTCGGTGTAATGCGTGCGGGCACCGGCGTAGTCGCCGGTGATCTCCAGCGCCACTGCCAGTGCGAAACGATAGCTCTCGTTCTTGGGTTTGTCCGTGACGGCGGCACTCAAGTCCCGAACTGCGGTCGCAAAATCTCCGATCTGCATCGCGGCCACTCCCGACTTGGCGAGCTTGCTGATCAAAACGCCTTTGAGCGCGACATGAATGGGAATTTCCTGTCCTTGGAATGGAATTTTTACATCGGCATTCGGACGGTTAAGAAGCCCGGTGAGTGGATTGCCGGTTTTGGGGGCGCTTTCGGCGGGTGGCGTTGTCGTTGCCGTGCCGCCACCCAAAACGCCGACCGCGTCCGCGACGGCCAGACCGGTGGTGACGTCCTTGGGCAGCAGGCTTTTGCCTTGTGTGTCCACGAGGCTGAGATTGCCGCCCGCGCCCAACGGCAGTTGCATGGGGACGAGTTTTCTGAGCAGCGCCGCCAACATCGGGTCTTTGATGCCAAGGAGGCTTGCAATGTCGAGCGTTCGCGACGCCGTGAGAAAATCGCTGCTCTCGTTTTTGTAGATTTGCGCACGGTTCGTGTTCGCGGGAACGCCGATGCCTTGATCGTAAATCTGTGCCAGGGCGATGTTGGCGTAAGGGTCACCCATGGCGGCGCGGGCCTCGTAACGGTCCACCTGCGACTGCCATTGCTCCGGAGATTGCGTGCTGGCGAGCGCGTTGACGTTCGTGGCCTCGGAAACTGTCACCGGTTTGAAGTAGCCGTTCTGTTCAGCTTGTTTTATCACCGGCCCGTCGGGTCTCACGGCGGCCCAGCTTTCGCGTTTGTCGGATGGCACGAAGACAAACGTTCCGTTGGTGTAGAGCAGGTAACGGTGTTGTGGCGTCATGCTCATTGGTTTGTTGATGCGCTCAAGGTTCTTGCGAACGGCGAGGCGCAACGGGAAAAAGACCTCCTCCATCGTCCGCACGTCTCCGGGCCGGATCTGCTGCAACAAGGCATCGGTGAATATGCCGTGGCCGCTGCCGGAATCTTCCAGTACGGGTTCGGTGTCCAGTCCGGCGGTCATGATCTGGACCGTGGGCGTGGCGATGACGTCCTCGTAAAGTTCCTCGACACGGCTGTTGACCAGTTCGCGTTGCACGAACGCCAGCCCGCTGAAGCAACTGTCCACGAACATCAGCCGGTGCCGCGCCGGAAGCTCCGCCAATTGGCGGGCGAGTTCGCCCATTTCCAGGTAGCGGCTGCGGAAGTCGGCGAGGGTCGCCGGCTTTTCAGCGCCGGCATCATAGGTCAGCAGAAAACCAAATCGTGTGACGTTGGTTTCGCCGCCGCTGACGATGCCTTCAGTCCACGTCTCGCCGTGTCCCGAGTAAATGAATATGAAATCGTCCCTGCCGTCTGGTGAGAGTTGTGAACGGGCGCGGCGGATGGCGTCGAGGACGTTCTCCCTGCCTGCGTCGGAGTCCGTCAACAACGTGACGTTGGTGAAGCCGTATTGGCTGCGGAACACCTCCGCAAGCGCCGTGGCGTCGTTGACGGCGAATTGCAGCGTGGGCCACGCGGGATTCTTGTTCACACCCACACACACGACGAAGACGTTGTTATAGGGAGGCGGCGATTTTCGCGCCGGGGCTGTGACGATTTCCGTGACGCCCTTCGTCCCAGCGGCCGGTGTTTCTGTTTGAGCCGGCGTTGGTGACTGCGACTCGACGGTCTTGTCCGGGGATGTTGACGTGGACGGTTTGCAGCCCGTGAGCAGGCCGACGGCGACGCCGACGACCAGGAACTGCGGCATGTAACTCCTGGTAAAAGCGCTCATTAGTTGACGTTTAACCAGATTTTGGCTCCGATGGCAACAAGGCAGTGCAGGATTTTGTAACGTTTGAGCGAACAAAATAACGAATACCCTCCAACCCGAATCCAATCTCCATCCATGAAATCCATTCATCCCACAATCCTCCGAGGGGTTCTGATATCGTTGTTGCTGGCCGTGCCCGATGTGTTGCAGGCCGCCGAATCGGAATCGCAGCCGGATTTTTCGTCGGGTATTTCAAAGGCAAGGCCCGCGTCGGCAGGGGCCGCAAAAATGGGCGTTGAACTCAGGGATTTGTCGGCGCAGTTCACCACCACGCGGGGCGATTCACCGGACGCGACGTACACAGCCGGTCAATTGCAGAGACAATTCGGCATCGTGAGCGGCGAGAGACAACCGGCGGTGGAGGTGTCCATCCGCACGAGCGGAACGGTGGATACCAATGCTCTGGCCGCTGTCGGGGCGCACCTGTGGTTTGTGGACGGAGACCTGATGCTGGCGAGAGTCCCGGTCGGTCGCCTTCAACAACTGGCCGCCTTGGACAACGTGAAATCCGTTCGCGCGACCTCGACGGTGGAAATTCCGCCGCTGCCGAGTTCCCGAGTTCAGCCACAATTGACGAGGACTCGCGGCGCTGCCGACGAACACAAGCTCGCGGACAAATTTGATCGTCAAGGTCTCGATGGGAGCGGTGTCATTGTGGGGATTTATGACACCGGCATTGACTGGCGACACGAGGACTTCATCAAACCCGATGGCACGACGCGCATCCTGTATCTCTACGATCCGTATGACAACAGTTGGCAGGAATCCGGCGGGACCGTCGGTAGCAGCCCGCCGTTCGAGCTTTATGGACTTCCGTTCGGCACGCTTTACACAGCCAGCCAGATCAACGACGCGCTGGCCGGCCGGGGCAAGGTCAATTCCGTGGACAAAGTCGGTCATGGAACGGCGTGCGCGGGCATTGCCGCCGGTAACGGACGCGCCACAGCCAACGGCGTTCCTGCGGGCACCTATCAGGGCGTTGCACACAAGGCTGACTTGATTTGTGTGAAATTAAAGCCCGATGACAGCGGCAGTTTCGTCAAGCCGCTGCCAGTGGCTGTCGGGGTGGATTGGATTCTTTCGACTGCCAGAAAACTGGGAAAACCGTGTGTGGTTTCGATGAGTTTTGGAGGCCATTTCAGCGCGCACGACGGCAATGATCCACAGGAACTGGCCATTGACCGGTTGTTGGAAACCCACGCTCCCGGCACGGCGGCTGTGGTCAGTGCGGGCAACGAGCGTCAGGACAATCTGCACGCCGCAGGGCGGTTCGCCGCCGCGCGACAACCGGACACCTACAGTGCCACGGTGGAACTGTACGTGGAGTCGTTCACCCGGCTGACAGCTTATTTCAACGCCGCCGATGACTGGGGGCTGAGGATCACCGGCATGGACAGTTTTCTGGTGGATGAAGAAGGACGGCCTGTCGGGGGCTACTTCTATCGGGTGAACGATTCACTGAAAGGACTCGCATGGAGCCGGTTCGGAAAACACAGCGGCCCCATCGTCAAAAAATGGGAGGGGCCGTTCATGGTCATGCCTCCGAACAATTTCGCGGAGTACTTCGAACGTTTTGTGGACGTGGACGACGCGAGTGATGGGTTACACCGATTGGTGATCGGTCTGCCGCCCGGAAAATACCTGGTCGAAGGCTATGGCGAGG
>DAOLDN010000387.1:0-4031 GCA_035327385.1 Verrucomicrobiota bacterium
CCCGGACGGCACGCGGATGGTGCCGGCGGCGATGGCTTCGTCCACGATGCGTTTTGCGTTCTTCACGTAAGTGCCCACGTCCACTCCGCGGATGTCCACATAGACCCAGGCGTTGGGCACGGCGGATTCGCTCTTGATGGACATGGGCGCGCTGACGACGCGCAAGTCGGCCAGTTGCCCCAGCGGAACGTGCGCTCCGGTGGGCGTAGGGATGACGATGTCGTGGCGCAACGCTTCCAGGTTGGAACGGAAATCCCGGTCGTAACGCAGTGTGATGGCGTAACGCTCCAGGCCCTCGACCGTGGTGGTGATGGGCATGCCGCCGAGCGCGACGGCGAGAACGTCCTGCACGTCGCCCACGGTCAGACCGTAACGCGCGATTTCGTCGCGGCGGATGTCGAATTCAATGTAATTGCCGCCCATCACGCGTTCGGCGTAGGCGCTGACTGTGCCGGGCACTGTGCGCATGACGGCTTCGACCTGCGTGGCGATGCGTTCCAGTTCGGGCAGGTCGGGTCCGGCGACCTTGATGCCGACGGGCGTTTTGATTCCGGTGGACAGCATGTCAATGCGCGTGCGGATGGGCATTGTCCAGGCGTTGGCGAGGCCGGGGAACTGGATGGCGTTGTTCAGCGCGTCGGTCAGTTCGTCGGCGGTGCGTTTGCGATGAGCGATGACGTTGCCTTCCATGTCGGTGATGTCCACGGCGGGCCAATCCTTCTCCGGTTTGAGCATGATGGTGGTTTCGATCATGTCCATCGGTGCGGGGTCGGTGGCGGTTTCGGCGCGGCCGATCTTGCCAAAGACGTGATGCACCTCCGGGAAACTCTTGATGATTTTGTCCGTTTGCTGGAGCAGTTCGCGGGCTTTGGTGGTGGAGATGCCGGGGAACGTGGTGGGCATGTAAAGCAAATCGCCCTCGTAAAGCGGCGGCATGAATTCCGAGCCGATGTTTTGATAGGGAAACATTCTTCCGATGCGTTCGGCGGCGCTGGTGAGGTTTGCACGGAAGGTAGATTGTGAGCTTTCCTTCCCCTCACCCCGCAGATTCTCCACCACCAGTTTGTTCCACGGAAAGAAAACCCACAGCACCGTCAGGAACGCCGCGATGATGACTGACTTGCGCCATTTGATGACGAAATCAATGCACGGATGATAAATCCAGATGAGAAACCGGCTGATGGGATTGCGTTCTTCCGGGCGCGGTTTGCCGCGAATCAGCAATCCGGCCAGCACGGGCGCGAGCGTGATGGCGAGAATGGCGGCTGCGGCCATGGAATACGTCTTGGTGAACGCCAGCGGTTTGAACAGGCGGCCTTCCTGCTCCTGCAACACAAACACGGGCAGGAAGGAAACGGTCACAACCAGCAGCGCGTAAAAGATCGTCGGGCCGACCTCGACGCAGGCGTCGCGGATGATCTGCCAGTGCGGCTTCCTGCCGGAATCCAGTTCCAGATGCTTGTGGGTGTTCTCAACCAGAATGATGACGCCATCCACCAGCACGCCGATGGCGATGGCGATGCCGCCCAGCGACATGATGTTCGAACTGATTCCCTGCGCGTGCATGATGATGAAGGATGTCAGCACGGCGATGGGCAGGATGATGATGGGCACGAGCGCGGTGCGAAAATGCAGCAGGAAAACGATGATGACCAGCGCCACCACAATGCTTTCCTCCAGCAATGTTCGTTGCAGCGTCTTCACCGCGCGATCAATCAACGCGCTGCGGTCATAGGCAATTTCATACGTTACGTCGTCCGGCAGGCTTTTCATCGCCTGATCCAGCGCACGTTTCACATCAGCGATGACCTTTTTTGCGTTTGCTCCGTGGCGAACGACGACGATGCCGCCGACGGTTTCGCCTTCGCCGTTCCACTCGGCGATGCCGCGGCGCATGTCCGGGCCGAGTTGCACGGTGGCGACGTCTCGCAAGAGGATGGGCACGCCGTTTTCGCCCACGCCCACGGCGGTCTGCCGGAGTTGTTCGACGTTGTTGATGTAGCCCTTGACGCGGAGGATGAATTCCTTTTCCGCCATTTCGAGCGCGCGACCGCCGACTTCGCCGTTGCTGCGCTGGATGGCCATTTCGATTTCCTTGAGCGGCAGATTGTAGGCGCGCAGCTTGATGGGATCCACCGTGACCTGGTATTGCTTCACAAAGCCGCCGATGGACGCGACCTCGGAAACTCCCTCCACGGCGGTGAGTTGATATTTGAGATGCCAGTCCTGGATGGAGCGGAGTTGCTGGAGGTCGCGCTCCTTCGAGTGCAGCGAATACATGAACGCCCAGCCAACGCCGGTGGCGTCCGGTCCGAGCGTGGGCGTGACGCCTCTGGGCAATTGCCCGCTCAATCCGCTCAAATACTCCAACACGCGGCTGCGCGCCCAGTAAGGATCGGTGCCGTCCTCGAATATCACATACACGAACGAAAACCCGTAAAACGAATAGCCGCGCACGACTTTCGCGTGGGGCACGGACAACATCTTGGTGGTGATGGGATACGTGACCTGGTCCTGGACGATGTTGGGTGCCTGCCCGTCAAATTCAGTGAACACAATGACCTGCACGTCGGACAGGTCCGGGATGGCGTCCACGGGGATGTTTTTGACGGAATAGATTCCGCCCGCCACCAGCATGACGGTGCTGATGAGGATGAAGAACTTGTTCCGCAGTGAAAAATCTATGATGCGCGTGAGCATGGTTAAGAGATGTTGGCGATTTTGGATTGCGCCGGCAGAGCGCTGCGGCGACAGCGCTTTTGGCACGTGTGACGCGCTTCGAGTGTCGAGCCCGCCGCACAAAGCGGGGTCGCGCTGCGCTTGCCCCCGCAGTCCAAAAGGACTCGGAGTGTGGCTAATCCCAAAATTAAATGGAGCGGACTCACGTCCGCTGCCACACGGGTCATGAATCGAGAAACAATGGCTTGCATATCGGGACTCAGTGTTGGTGGGCGGTTGCGTTTTGCTTGCGCCAGTTGTCTTCCGCCTGCTTGCGATGTTTGACGCTGCTGGTTTCCACCAGGGTCATTTCACATTCGGGACACAGTCCCGGTTCGTCGGTTACGATGTGCGCGTGCGACGCCATCGGACACGTGTACAGCGTGGGCAACGGCGCGGTTTGCGCGGCGTCCGCTTTGGGAGTCTCCATCACCGGAATCAACGTCATGCCGCACACGGGACATTTGCCGGGCTTGTCGAATTTATTTTCGCCGTGACCGGGCGTGGGGCAGTCGTCGGTCATGGGGCAGGCGTAATGAAGGACTTTGCCGCCGGGCTGGATTTTGTCGAGCGTCGCCGGAGTGACGGGGACGAGCGACATGCCGCACAGCGGGCAGTTGCCGGGATGATCGTACTGGATGGAGACGTGCTCCGGCATGGGGCAGAGATAACGGTGTTTCGTGTCTGCCGCGGGTGCAGCCGGGCCGGATGGGGTGGATGCAACCGATGGAGACGTGGCTGGCGGAAGCAATTGCGGATCGAGCATTTTCTGGATGGCCTCGCGCAACTGGCTTTCCGAATCCAGCATGAACTGCCCGGACGTGACCACACGGTCGCCTTCATCAAGGCCGCTGAAAACCTGATACACGTCGCCTTCGCCGCGCGGGCCGAGGGTGACTGTGCGCGGCTCGAACTTGCCGCCGTCCAGCGCCACGAACACGGTGTTTTTCTCACCGCTGCGCAACACGGCGGAGTCGGGCACGAGCAGTGCGTCCTTGTCCAGTTCGGCGCGCACCTGCACGGTGGCGAACATTCCCGGTTTGAGCAGATAACCGGGATTGTGGAATTCCATCCGCACCCGCGCCGTGCGGGTCATCGCGTCCACGGTCGGATAAATGTAGGTGACGCGACCCCGGAACTTGCGGTCGGGCAGATACGACAAACTCACTTCCGCCTCCTGTCCCAGTTGCACGAACGGCAGGTCCTGCTCGTAAATCTGCGCCTGCACCCACACCAGACCGAGGTCGGCTTTTCGATACAACCCCATGCCCGCCTCGCTCTTCTGCCCTTGCACAACCCTCTTCTCCATCCCG
>DAOLDN010000388.1:0-4025 GCA_035327385.1 Verrucomicrobiota bacterium
CTGCTATTCCCGCACATCCTTCCCGGCGACCCCAGCAGAAATTGATATGCGCCCGACAATCACTCGCGCATCATTTCGAGAACTGCCAACTGTTCGCCCTGCAAGCGGGACGGATTGAGAGGCTGGTTTTGAGGCTTACACCAGTCGCCAAAAATGAATTTCCGAAGCGCGCCACATCCAGTGGAGCGCCGGTCTCCAGACCCGGCGCGTTGCCGACCATTCGGAACGAGCCGGATCGGAGACCGGCGCTCCGACCTGAAGCTTATTCTGGCCAAGTTTTATTCGGGCGCGGTCTGCGGTTGGCCCGCGTCCAGGTCAATGAGGATGTCCCGCGGTTCAGCGCCCTTGCTCGGGCCGACGATGCCGCGATTTTCCAGTTCGTCCATGATGCGCGCTTCCCGCGTGTAACCGAGGCGCAACCGCCGTTGCAGCAGTGACACGCTCGCCTTCTGTTCGCTGCGGATGACTTCGATGCACTGCTGGATCAAATCCTCGTCTTCGTCAATGCCGCTTTCGTCCCCGTAACTTGCAGCCGGTTTGGACAACTGTTGATGAATCTCCATCTCGTAACTCGGCTTGGCCTGGCCGGCAATGAAATCCACCACGCTCTGGATTTCGTGGTCGGTCACCAACGCGCCCTGCGCCCGGATCAACTTCGCCGAACCGGGCGGCAGGAACAGCATGTCGCCCTTGCCCAGCAACTTGTCCGCGCCCATGGCATCGAGAATCGTGCGCGAATCCACGCGGCTGGCCACCTGGAACGCGATGCGCGCCGGGATGTTCGCCTTGATGACGCCGGTGATGACGTCCACGGACGGTCGCTGCGTGGCCACGATGCAATGAATGCCCGCCGCGCGCGCCATCTGAGTGATGCGCGCGATGGCCATTTCCACGTCCGCCGGCGCCACCAGCATCAGGTCCGCAAGCTCGTCAATGATGACCACGATGTAGGAAAGCTTCTCCGGAATGACGATGTCTTCCTCGCGCGGCACGACAATTTCCTCGTCCACCTCCACTGCAAAACCTTCCGCGCCCGGCTCGACTTTTTCCTTTTTGGCGGTCAGGGGCAATTCCGGCTCGCGTTCGGGCAACGGCTTGTTCTTGGGCCGTCCGTTGAACGAGCCGATGTTGCGCACGCCGACACGCGCGAATATCTGGTAGCGCTTTTCCATCTCGTTGACGACCCACCGCAACGCGAGGATGACCTTCTTGGGATCGGTGACGACCGGCACGACGAGATGCGGCAGCACGTTGTATTGCTGCAACTCCACGACCTTGGGATCAATCATCACAAACCGCAACTGATCCGGCGTGAACCGGTAGAGCAGCGACGCGATGATGGAGTTGATGCAAACCGACTTCCCCGACCCCGTGCTGCCGGCGATGAGCAAATGCGGCATCTCCGTGAGATCGCCGATGATCGGGTGGCCGTAAACGTCCTTGCCCAGCGCGACGGGCAGGCGCGCCTTCGTGTTGCGCCATTCCTCGGACTCGAACAGGTCGCGCATGATGACCTTCGTCTTGATCGGGTTCGGCACTTCGATGCCGACGGAACTTTTGCCGGGAACGGGCGCTAGGATGTGGATGCGCTCGGCCTTGAGAGCGGCGGCGAGGTTGTTGGACAGCGCCTGGATTTTTTCCAGTTTCACTCCGGGCGCGGGATGCAGCTCATATCGCGTGATTGTCGGCCCTTTGGTGATGTCTCCGAGCGAAACCTCGATGTCGAACTGCGCCAGCGTGTTCTTCATCAACTGCGCGTTCGCCATCAATTCTTCCTTCGTCTCCGTGGGCTTCACCGTCATGTCCGGGTGCTGGAGAAATTCCATCGGCGGCAACTGGTAATTGCCGATGATCGGCACGTGCGCCACCGTCAGCGGCTTTTTCTTCGGCCTGGGCCTCGGCGGCGTGAGACCCGTGATGGTCACGACGGGATCGGACTTTTTTTCAGGTTCAGCTTTCGCGTCATCAGGCTTTTCGACGGCATCTGATTTGTCACCTGCCGCGTCCACAACAGCGTTCACAGCCTGTGGCTCGGCAGTTTTTTCCACTGGATTTGAAACCTTGTCCGCTGCGTCGCCAAGAATGTCTGCCGTTGTCGCGGCTGCAACGACTTCGTTGGCGGGAATCACCTCGTTCTCCTCGAACATCGGTTCAGTGCGCTTCTCCGTTCCCTTCAGTTTTTCCGGCAACGTGGTCTTGCGGGCGCGGGCCGGGCCGGGTTTGACCTGCGGCACACTCAGGTCGCGCACTGTCGGTTCCGGCACGGGCTTCAAATCCGCGCCCAAGCCGGATGCGCCGGCAGGCTCGTCCGCCTCGCGTTCCACTTCCTTTTCCAATTCCTTCTTCCGACGCTCCAGCTCGCGCGCCCGGCGTTCCAGAACTTCCTCCTCGCCGGACAACTGTGGTTTGCCGGCGCGGCTGAAAACAAATGCCCGCAACCAGTCGCCAAGCCTGAAATTGGTGAGGATCAGCAAACTCACAAGACATGCCGTAGCATACACGATCGCCGCGCCCAACGGCCCGGCCAGACTCAAGCCCCATTCGTAATGCTCGGATTGACCGTAAGTGACGTAACCGAGAAAGCCGCCCGCACTGACCGCGCCCACTTTTGAAATCGAATCCGTGAACCAGCCCTTGGTCGTCAGAATGTGCAGAATTCCCGTCAGCGAAATCACCAGCACCGCAGCGGAAATGCCCGACCAAAGTTGGCGTTGCCGAAGATAGTCGAGCCAGCCAAAAAGGTATGCGACGCCAAACGCAGCCAGCAGCACTGGCAACAGATACGACGACAACCCGAAGACCGTGAAAATCCACCACGCGAAATACGCTCCAAACGGCCCAATCCAGTTGTGGATGGGTTTGTTGGGGGGATTGCACAAAGAAGCGATGTCGCAACGGTCGAACGACAATTGCGAAACCAGCAACAAGAGCGCCGCGGCCAGCAGGACCACGCCGATGATATCGCCAAATCCGTTTGCGGAATCCGAAGAACCCTTCCGTGACATGACCGCAGCCTAGCAACGCGGCCCGCGAACTTCAAAGTTGAAATGGCGATAATAATCATCGTCAATCCGATTCAGCCTTGGCCGGCGGAATACAATCCCGAAAGCAACCGGACGGCTTCGCTGCAACGCATCGGCGTCGTTCCACGATTCAACAGGTTGTCTTGAACTTGGACGCGCAACCCGTTCCACCCGGCCTGATTTCCGCTTCAATTCCGCCCGGCTTCCGCTGGCATGTGAACTGCAAGTGTCTTTCCCGGAAATGTGTTGTTTGAACTTCGTCGGGTCATACACTGTCGCAAATGGCAGGGTTGAAACGGCAACAATCGGGAACTGACTGTGGAAAACGTCGTTGAAATAAAAAACCTTCGCGTCGAATACCGTGGTCGCGGCGGCCAGGAAAACAAGGTTGCCGTCAAAGACTTGAGCCTCAGTGTCCGTGCGGGTGAAGTTTTCGGTTTTCTGGGGCCCAATGGCGCGGGAAAGACCACCACCATGAACGTCCTGCTCGGCTTCGTGGAAGCCACCGGCGGAGCGGCGTTCCTGTTCGGCGTCAACGTCCGCGAACCCATCGCGCGCCAGCGCATCGGCTATCTGCCCGAACTGACCTATTACTACAAGTTTCTCACCGCCGAGGAACTGCTGCGGTTCTACGCAAAGATTTTCAAGATTCCATCCGCCGAGGCCGACAAGCGGATTGACTCCCTGCTGAAGCTGGTGGAACTGGAACACGCCCGCAAGCGGCCCATCAAATCCTATTCCAAGGGCATGCAACAACGGGCGGGCATCGCACAGGCGCTCATCAACAATCCCGACCTGCTCATACTCGACGAACCCACCAGCGGCCTCGATCCGCTGGGCCGCATGAAGGTTCGCGAAATCATCCAACGCCTCAAGAACGACGGCAAAACCATCTTCTTCTCGTCGCACGAACTGGGCGAGGTGGAAACCGTCTGCGACCGGGTGGCCATCGTCAATCAAGGCGAGGTGAAGGTCGAAGGCCGCGTCACCGACCTCATCGGG
>DAOLDN010000389.1:0-4015 GCA_035327385.1 Verrucomicrobiota bacterium
ATTTGCCGTGTTCGCGAATGAGGGCGATGAGGCGCTGGCCGGCCTCGCTCTGCGGGATGTTGTATTGGACGCAGTTCTTGCCGACGTAGAGGTTGATCTTTCCGGGCGCGCCGCCGACGTAACCGAAGTCCGCGTCAGCCATTTCACCAGGTCCGTTCACGATGCATCCCATGATGGCGATCTTCACGCCCTTGAGATGTTCCGTGCGGGTCTTGATGCGCGCGGTGACGGTCTGGAGATTGAACAGCGTGCGACCGCAACTGGGGCACGCGACGTAGTCGGTCTTGAAACTGCGGCAACCCGCCGCCTGAAGAATATTGTAGGCCAGTCGCAGTGATTGGCCCGCGCCGGATTCGCCGCGGACAAGAATCGCGTCGCCAATGCCGTCCGCCAGCAGTGAGCCTATGACGACCGAGGCACGGAGCAGGGCGATCTTCGGTTCGAGAGGCGTTGTTTCAAAGTGGATGCAGTCCTTGAGCAGAATGGGATTGTTGCGCCCGAGTTTCTTCAGTTTTGCCACGAGCAATCGAAACGCCGTGATGGTCGGCAGGTTGACGCCGTCCTTCACGGTGACCAGTTGTGTGTCACAATTGATCTCGAAGTCTTGCGTCGGGTCAATTTCGGCGACGTTCAGGTCTTCATAAACTGCCTCCGGTTTCACGTCGTCCTTGGGACGAATCTTCGGCGCAACCTTGTCGAACGTGGCGCGCGTGACAACCACGCGAATCAGTTGCTCGCCGCCGCATTTTGTCTGCTCGTTGAGTTCGATTTCTGGCGTTTCGCGTTTCTCGAAATGGAAGGGATCGAATGGGAAGGCGCAGTCCGTGATCCGTGATTCGTGATTCGTGAGGGAAGGAATCTGCGCCAATAAGTCGCGGCAGACTTCGATTTCGCGCGGACTGTCCTCGGTGAGTGAAACGCGGATGGTGTCGCCCAGTCCGTCACAGAGCAATGACCCGATACCAATGGCGCTCTTGATGCGACCGTCCTCGCCTTCGCCGGCTTCGGTGACGCCGAGGTGAATCGGATAGTTCCAATCAGTGCCTTCCTGTTCCAATCGCGCGACCAGCAGGCGATAACATTCGATCATCACCTTGGGATTGGACGACTTCATCGAAAACTTGAAGTTGTGGAAGTCGTGCTTGCGGCAGATGCGGGCGAATTCCAGCGCGCTTTCCACCATGCCGAGCGGCGTGTCGCCGTAACGGTTCATGATGCGGTCGGACAAAGAACCGTGATTCGTGCCGATGCGCATGGCGCGCTTGAGCTTGATACATTCGAGCACGAGCGGTGTGAACTTGTCCTCGATGCGCTTCAGTTCGGCGGCGTATTGCTCGTCGGTGTATTCCTTGATGGCGAATTTCTTGGAGTCGGCGTAATTGCCGGGATTGACGCGGATGACTTCGACCCATTTCACGGCTTCCATCGCTGCTTCCGGTTTGAAATGGATGTCCGCGACGATGGGCACGGTGCAACCGCGCTTGCGAAGTTCGGCAACGATGTTCTGCAAATTCGCCGCGTCTTTCACCGTCGGCGCTGTGATGCGGACGATCTGGCAGCCGACTGCGACAAGGTCGAGCGTCTGCTGGACGCTGGCGGCGGTGTCCATCGTGTCGCACGTGATCATGGACTGCGCGACGACGGGATGGTCGCCACCGATGATGACGCCGCCGTGGTTCGGATCGCCGATGACGACTTCGCGTGTCTTTCGGCGCTTGTAGGAGTATGGGGACTCGCAATAGCGCATGGGATCAATTCTTGGGTGCGAAGATGACCTGCACTTCGCGGTTGGCTCGCGCGCTGCGAATCCAATCGCCGGTATCGAAGAACGCAATGAACACCATGAATCCGATCAGCAGTACCGCGAAGCCGCTCTGGATGTAGTTGAGCAAACGCGGGCTGACCGGGCGTCGGCGGATGAGTTCAACCAGCGCCAGCGTGATGTGGCCGCCGTCGAGAACGGGCAGGGGAAGCATGTTCAGCATGGCGAGGTTGACGTTGAGCACGACGCTGAACCAGAGCACGAGCCGCCAGCCGTTTTCGTTTTCAAACAGGTTTGCATAGACGCGTGTGATCATGATCGCGCCGCCCAGTTGCTGGACGCCGACGTCGGATTTGGGCGAGAACACCGTTCCGAGCGTGGCGAAAATCTGTGATGCGGATTGTTCGATCTGTTGCCACGGGCCGGGGTGGTCGAGCACAACGTTGGTATTGACCTGCCAGCCAGCGATGCCGAAGGACGGACCGAGATTGGCCGGTGAGATGGGTTTTTCCGGCGTCAGAGTCCTTTCAAACTCCTCGCTTCCGCGGCGAACGGTGAAAGTGACCGGTGTCACGGGGCCGTTGGTCATCGTTTCCTCCGCGTGCATGATGGCGGCGAAACTGTAAACCGGTTCGCCATTCAAGCGGAGGATTTCGTCACCATGTTTCAACTCGGCAGCGTGCGCGGGGCTGTTGGTCACCACGCCATAAATGATTGCGGGCTGGACGGGGCCGACGAGGATCTGTCGCAGCGCCTTGCGTTCGTACCATTTTGTGGCGCGTTTATACGGCGTGATTTCCACGGTGTTCGGTTCGCCTTCCCGGAGATACTTGACCTTGATGGTCGAACCTTCGCTGGTGATGACGCGCCATGTGACGCTGTCCTGCGACGGCGGGGCGAATTGGGTCACGGGCTTGTCGTCAATTTCGACAATCTGATCGCCGGGTCGCAATCCGGCCTTCCATGCCGGGCCATCGGGAACGACCCAGCCGAGTGTTGTGGTTTGTTCGCCGCCTGTGACGGGTTTTCCAACGCCCCAGACGATGAAGGCGAAAACAATTGCCAGAAGAAAACTGAACAGCGGCCCGGCGAAGGCCACGATGATTTTGTCCATCGGCGTGACCGGCGGCAATTGTTCGGCCTTCTCGTCGGTTTTGCCTTCGATGGCTTCCATGGTGGCCATTTGCGGAAGCGAAACGTAGCCGCCGGCTGGAATCCAGCCCAGGGCGTATTCGACTCCGTTGAATTTGGCGCTCCAGATGGGTTTGCCGAACCAGATGGCGAAACGTTCGACCTTCATTTTGCGCCAGCGCGCGGCGAGGAAATGTCCCAGTTCGTGGACAAAGATGAGAAGGTTGAGCGCCGCGAGCGCCTCCAGGAGGACGAGAATAAACTTCAATGTTGCCATGTTTTAATCCAGTGCGCCCAAAATCAGGGCTGTGAGAGTATAACGATGAACCTTCCGGCTGCAATGTCGGGTTTCACTGGCAAGGGGCGTGCCAGATGACTTTCCGTTGATCAATGATGATTGACGGCTTTGGATGCCTCGTTTCGCGCCCATGCGTCGGCTCCGAGGATTTGCGGCAGGGACGGATGTTCGATGACCTTGTGGGCGTCCATCACGCGGCGAACGGTTTCAGTGATTTGCGGGAAATTGATTTTGCGATTCACAAATGCGTCCACGGCCACCTCGTTCGCGGCGTTGAACACGGCTGGCATCGTTCCGCAAGTCTCGCCGGCGCGGCGTGCAAGGAGGATCGAGGGAAATCTGTCCGTGTCAGGCTCTTCAAATGTGAGGCTGCCAATCTTGGGAAAGTCCGTCTGCACGCGTTCGCTGGCCGCGCGGGCAGGGTAGGTTAGGGCGTATTGAATGGGCAGACACATGTCCGGCGTGGACAGTTGCGCGATGAGCGAGCCGTCCACAAACTCCACCATCGAATGAACAATGCTCTGCGGATGGACGACCACGCCGACACGCGCCATCTCAATGTCAAACAGCCAGCGCGCTTCGATCATCTCCAGCCCCTTGTTGAAGAGTGTGGCGGAATCAATCGTGATCTTCCGGCCCATCACCCACGACGGATGTTTCAGCGCGCGTTCGACGGTAATCTCTGAAAACTTCTCTTTCGGCCACGCGTTCTTGTCGCGGAACGGGCCGCCACTGGCCGTAAGCCAGAGTTTTCGCACGGACGCCGAAGGTTTGCCGTCGAGACATTGGAAGATTGCTGAATGTTCGCTGTCCACAGCCAGGAC
>DAOLDN010000390.1:0-4009 GCA_035327385.1 Verrucomicrobiota bacterium
ACCGAGTCGCGCGATGCGCGATGGCGAGAGCTTGAGTCCGAGGTAGGAATTGACGCATGTGATGGTGCCGATTTCGACCGCCGCAGAACTGCCGATGCCGACGTTCATCGGCACGGCGCTCAACAGGAGCAGATTGAAGCCGTAGGGCAGCCGCACGGATTCCTCCTTGAGCAACGTGAAAACGCTGCCGACGATGTATGCGGCCCAGTTGGCAAGCGGATTGGCCTGGCAGAACGCGCGGATTTCCGAATAATCCGCCAGTCCGTCGCCGGACTTGAACGAGTCCAAAGGCAGGCGCGTTTCGATGGGCAGCGCCTTGATGCCGGCCTGCATGGTGCGAATGCGCAAAGTGCGGTCGGTGCGCGCCTGCAATCCCATCAACACGCCCCGGCCCAGCACCGCCTCGCAGACGTTCGCCCCGGAATAATCCGCGATGCCGCCCATCACATCGAGCCTCGCAGGCACGCGCGTCACCCAGATCTCGCCCGCGGAA
The DNA here is from genome assembly GCA_035327385.1 of Verrucomicrobiota bacterium. Taxonomy (GTDB): domain Bacteria; phylum Verrucomicrobiota; class Verrucomicrobiia; order Limisphaerales; family JADLHS01; genus DAOLDN01. The sequence goes on from DAOLDN010000390.1 coordinate 494, forward strand.
AAGAAACTGGCCAGACCGCTGGCGTCACTGTTCGGCTTTTGTAGCAGACGCTCAATCTCCTGCAACTCGAACGGGTCGGATGTCGGTTTCATGACATTTCTTGAATCTGTTTCGGCGTGTGGTTCAGCGGATTTTCGGCAGCAACCAGTTCAACAATTCACCGACCGGCAGCCGCTCCTGGCGACCGTCGTCGCGATGACGGATGGTGACGGTGTCCTTCAGTTCCGGCCCTTTTTCGCCGAGCGTGTCGAAATCAATCGTCACGCAGAACGGCGTGCCGATCTCGTCCTGACGGGCGTAACGGCGGCCGATGGACCCGCCATCATCGTAGAAAACGTTCATCCACGGACGCAACAGGTCGCGGACTTCCAACGCCTTCTTCACCAGGTCCGGCTTGTTTTTCAACAAGGGCAGCACGCCGACTTTGATCGGCGCGACGCGCGGATGAAACTTCATCGTCAAGATTGTCTCGCTCTTGCCCTTGTCGTCGGATTTGGTCTGCTCGGAATAGGCGTTTGTGATCAACGCGAGGATCAAACGGTCCACGCCAGCCGACGGCTCGATGACGTGAGGGATGTATTGGCCCTTGGCCAGTCCGTTCGCGTCCTCCGTCGCCTGTTTTGACGCAGCTTCGTTCTCGACACCCGTCTTTGTGAGATATTTTTTGCGGTTGTCGAAATATCGTTTCCACAGGTCGTCCTGCTTCTCCTTGGGCAACTTGCCCCAGGCAGCGCGCAATTCGTCATCAAACACACCCATCGGCTTTCCGGAAAAACGTTGATGCTGCGACAGGTCAAAATCACTGCGAGCGGCGATGCCTTCCAGTTCCTCGCCTTTCAATTCGCCGTTCTCGTCGCGTTTGCTGAACGGGAACTTGAAAAGGATGTCCACGCAGGCGCGGGCGTAATGCGCCAGTTCCTCCGCCGTCTGGCGATGGAAACCGAGCGTGTCGCGCGACAGGCCGATGCCCTCGTAGAAACGCACGCGTTCCTCGACCCAATATTGATGCCACGCCTGCCAGCCCCAGTTCGGCTGCGGTTCGCCGGGATGACCCGTCTCAGGGACCGTGACGACGCTGCCGTGGATGGCTTCAATGGCTTCGTCCGGCTTGATGAAGAATTCCAGTTCCATCTGCTCGAATTCGCGCGAGCGGAAAGTGTAATTGCGCGGAGTGACCTCGTTACGGAACGCCTTGCCGATCTGTCCGATGCCGAACGGGACTTTCTGGCGAGACGTTTCGAGCACGTTTTTGAACTGGGCGAAAATGGCCTGCGCCGTTTCCGGGCGGAGATAGGCGACATTGTCCTCGCTCTCAACTGGACCGACATAGGTCTTGAACATGAGATTGAAGGGACGCGGCTCGGTCAGGTCGGTCGAACCGCAATTCGTGCATTTCGTTCCGGCAGGAAAGACATGCTTTCCATTGAAGTCCTTGCCGAGAGTGAGATTTTGCTCTTCGCAAAGCTGGTCGGCGCGAAAACGCTTTTTGCATTTTCGACAATCGCACATCGGGTCGCTGAATGTGTCCACATGACCGGACGCCTTCCAGATGGCGGGCGACATGATGATCGTCGCTTCGAGACCGGCAACATCTTCCCGCTTGCGGACGATTTCATTCCACCACAATTCCTTGACGTTGCGCTTGAGTTCCGCGCCCATCGGGCCGTAGTCCCAAAATCCGTTGATGCCTCCGTAGATTTCGGACGATTGATAGATGAACCCCCGTCGCTTGCACAGCGACACGATTTTTTCCATGAGCGGACTGTCTTTCGGTTCGGCCATAAGGACGGGGATTGTCGCCGAGCAGCGGATGAAGTCAAGGTGCTGCGCTGACTCAAAAACGCCGGTCGCGTTGAGTCCCGCGGGTCAGCCGGCTATCCCTTTGCCGGGAAGCGTGCGGACGGAGCTGTCCGGATTGCGACGTAGCTTTTTGGAATGAACGGCAGGAGATATTCCACGCGGATCTCGCAGTCGGGAAACAGCTCCAGCATCTCCTTTTTTGACAACAATCGCGTCGTCTCCACCATCTCGTCCACTTCCCTCTGCGAAGGACGCGAAATAAGCCCCCACGGCGTAAGCCATCGCAGGATGCGACGCTGCACTCCCTTGGGCAGCCAGTGGACGAACGGCGCCAGATAATGCGGTTCGATCGGACAACCCCTGGCCGGAGTCTGGCACCACATTCTGCGACCCACGCGCCGTAATTCGCGCGCAAACTTCACCTGGTTTTCCCAACTGCCAACGTGTTCGATCACGCTGTTGCTGAAAGCGATGTCGTAGCTGGCATCCGCGACGTCCAGCGCGCACCCGTCACCCAACAACACGCGGATGTTGTGGGTTGGAAATCTCGCCGGGTCATACTTCACCTCATGCACGTTCAAACAGTCCACCTGGCCCACGACCGGCGCATGCCCAAGCCAGTAACCGGGATAGCCTCCCACGTCGAGCAACCGTTCGTTTCCGGCCGGTTTGAGAATCCGGAGGAACTGGTCGAACCGTTTCACCCTCCAGACCCGGAAGATGTGCCGATAAATGTTGTGAATGGAAAACGCCATTTTTGCCTGAGCAGATCCGCGGCGCGCAGCCGCTGACAGCCAGCCGGTCGCGCGCAACGGCCATGTTGGGCGCAACCATACCGGGGAGACCATTCCAAGGCAAATCCTCCGAAGCCCGACCACAGGCGATCCTTCAGGCCATCACGAGTCAATGGCCTCGCTCACCGCAGCGAACACTGCGTCCACCGTCACCGATGCCATGCAACGGCGCAGTTCGTCGTCCGTGCCGTTGATGTCGCCTCCGTCGTAGCGGTAATACTCCAGGTTGCGACCCGCCACGACGGGATTCTTCACAAGTGTGAAGCGATTGCCGTGCGGCAGATTGGTGGCGTTGAGCGTGGGCGCTTCCACGACGACCTGTCCCCGGGTTTTCATCGCCGCCGCCAGGTGCATGAGCGCCGTGTCCACGCTGAGGAACGCCGAACAATGACGGAACAACGCCGCCGCCTGGCGCAGATTGCGGGTTTCCGGCGGCAACACCAGCCTGCGGTCCGCCTGGCCGAGAATCACATCGTGGTCGCGCGCCTCCTCCGGTCCGCCGAACAGGAGTACCGAGATGTCGGGCCGTTCGCGATTCAAGCGCCTGACCAGTTCCAGATACTGCGCCAGCGGCCAGCGTTTGAGCGGAAGGTTTTTTGTTCCGCCCGAGCCGACGTGAACTCCCAGCAGTTTGCGGCCTTCGAGATGGTGGCCGGCGATGAACGCGGACGCCCACTGTTCCTCGGCCGGTGTCAGGAAAACTTCCATTTCGTGCGACGCCAGTTTTCGGGTTGCATTGAGGAACGGCAACAGCGCCAGGTTGTTCTCGATGGTGTGGCGGGTGTAATCCTGCGCGAGCGTGCGATTGACCAGCAGCCGGTCCACGAAACCGGGACACTCGTACTCGTGACTGACGCGGAACGGCGCGCCGATGAAGCGGGCGATGGCCCGATACTGCATGCGGCTTTGGGGATGCGGGTTG
>DAOLDN010000391.1:0-4008 GCA_035327385.1 Verrucomicrobiota bacterium
CCGCGCGGGTGGCGTGGCGGTCGGTGGTGGACGAAGTCAGCGACGATTGCCTTGGCGACTCCCTGCCGATTCACACGCTGGCGGATGACTGGCTGTGGTTCAACCATGCTCAACGCGATGAATCCCGACATGAGCGGGCGGCGCGACTCAAGGTGGAACGGCTGGCCAAAACGCGCCACGCGCGATTGCTCCGGCGACTGGCGAACCTTCCGCCCGGTCGTGGCAGGCGCAAGGAAGCCATTGAACGAGTCGGACGGGCGGCGGTGTTCCTGTTGCAGGGCGAACGACTCGACACGGCGGCGGCAATGGCAGGGTTCAAATCCGCAACCAAGAGCGGAAAGCATAGCGGGGGCAACACAACCGCCGGTGACCGTCTCATTCAGGCTGTGAAGCGCATAGGGTTAATCGGAGAACATTTCGCCATCCGCCGGGCCAGTCGGCACTAACATGATTTGCCACCGCATCACCCGCGACAGTTGGCCCTGTCGCGGGTCTTTCGTTTCTGTGTGGCGTTTCCCTATTCAATGAGCGTTGAAGCCCTCAAGCCTCGCCGCTCAATCCCTCCGGCGTGAAATCTTCGCGCCATTGTCTCGCCAAACGTCCCCGCCGCGCATGGTTCGCCACCGTGCGCGGATGGGACGGTTGAAAGACCGTTCTCAGTTTGCCCGCGCTTGCTTCGCTGTCGGGTGACGTTGGAGCCAGCTTTTATTCTGGTTACGTCGTCACTCCGACTCGGAGTGGGTGCGGGCTTGCCGCGCCATAGCTCGTCAGAGCGAAGGCGGGGCGCGTGAGTTTGCGGACGTTTCCTTCCGCGCAAAGTTTCCCCACGGCAGCGGTGTGTAGCCAAACCGTGTGGCGAAACCGGACGGGCGCACGGTTCAGTCGCCCATACGAAAGGAAACATGCCCAAGACAGAGAAGAAACTCACGTTCACGGAATACACCGCCATGAAGGCGGCGGACCTGTTCAAACACGTCGCCGAAGTGGCCGTCAAACCCGTGGAAGCCCTCAACCGCGCGACCGACAAGGTCGTGTCCAACCTCAAGGACGCCGCCAAAGCGGTCGCCGCGATGAAACGGCTTCACATGCAACGGGTCGAGGCCCGCGAAATCCCCGGCGACACACCCTTCAAGAAGTTCTTCAAGGACAACGTGGGGGGTGAACTGCCCGGACGGGTCGAGGCACTGGCCAGCCTGTTCAACGCGCTCGTGTTGACGTTGGACGCCAACGGCAAACCGCTCATCGCAGAGGAAATCTACGATGACGAAGGCACGCCTGTTGACTGGCTGGAGAAAGCCAGTGCCATCGTCAACGCCGCGCGTGAGAAACACGGCGAAGCCTGGAAGACCTGTGACGAGGTCCTCGACATGGTCAACGCCTTGACCAAGCCCGGTGACGCCGGGAAGAAGCTCAAGGACATCCGTGAACGCCAGAAGGGCATTGCAGAAAAGGACGACGAGGACGAAGGGAAACCTGTCGTCGCCATCACGCCTGCATTAGCGGCGGAATATCTCATCGCCGCCATCAAACAGGCGACCGAGAAGACAGCCGACGAACAGTACGACCTGTGCTGCGCGGTCTGGAACATCAACAACGCATGGGCTGCATTGCCCGACAAGCTGACGCGAGCGTTGGATGCCAAGTACCAGAAAGCGGCCAAGCACGGAGTCGCCCCGCACGTCGAAGTCGTCACCGCCGAAGCAGCATAAAACTGCGCGGCAACACAGCCGGAGTCTCGAAAGGGACTCCGGCTTTTTTTGTTTCTCGCGCCGAAATCCGGCCCATCGGGTACGGGTGAAGTGTCGTTTTACCCGGACACCGCGTTACTCCGACTCGGAGTGAAACGGCCCAAGGAAAAATCCCCAGCAAACTCAACCATGAACATCAACGGACTGACTGTGGACACCCAGGCCATCGCCGACGGCTTGTACAAAATCATCTGCGAGAAGGGCGAAGACGCCATTGTCGCCTTCGGCATGATCCCAAAATGGATCATGGACCTCACAGAAAAATTGGTGCGTGAAAAGGTCATCGCGGAAACAGCCAAACGTCTGAATCTCACGGTCGAGGAGTTGTCTCCCTATGTAGACGAAAAGCTGGTGACGGAAACCGTCCGCCCCATCATCCGCGAAATCTCCCTCGGCATTTACCAAGCCGCAGCCAAAGCCGGAAAGCTTATTGTATGAATCCCCAAGCCTATTACTCCCACGGCAGCGTCGAGGCACAACTCGCCTTTCTCGATGACTGCGATTATCTCCCCATTTACCGGCAAGCGGCCAAAGACTGGTATCAAAACCAGCGTGTCTGGCGTCCCGTGACCGAGGACGAATGCGATTACGCCCTGAATGCCGTTCCGCCCATCACCATGCGCCGGGGGTTCATTGCTGGTGAACCGTATTGTCACACACTCGCCGACAGGCCGGTCTATAACTGCTTCCGCTACTTCAACGGCGTGCCCCACACCATGCTCGCCACGGTCGAGGAACACTTCATTGGCAACTTTCCCATCCACACCCAAACAACCAACGAAACCTATGCCACGAATCAATCCCATCCGTAAAAACGGACACGTGAAGTCTCAAACCAAAGCTGAAAAGCCGTCACCCCAAAATCCTCCACCTGCCACAAGCGACGCCCACGCCGACATTGTGCCGCCGTTCCCGCTCTGGAAACAGCGGACCACTGCCATCCGTCGGTTCAACCTCCCATGAGCGATTGCATCCAATACGGCCGCGTGTCCACCGACAAACAGGACATGCAACGTCAGGAACGCATGTTCGCGGATTACTGCCAGCGTATGCAGTTGCAACCCGTCCTGACGCTGCTCGACGAAGACACCAGCGGCAGCATCCCGTTCCAGCAACGCGAACAGGGCCGACGCCTGTTTCCTGAAATCCGGCAGCGCATCGCCACCGGCAGCGTCGAAGTCGTCACTACCGAACAGGACCGCATCGGGCGCGACACGCTTGACATCATCGCGACCATCCGCGCTATCTGGCAACTCGGCGCCGTGCCGCACTTCACCGCCGAGGGTGGAGCATTGCCGCGCAGTCCTGAGAATGAACTCCGCATGGAGATCAAAGCCAGCGTCGCGCAATACGAACGGAACAAAATCCGTCAGCGCATCCAGACGAAGCTCGACGGCAAACGCGCCCACGGCGAACTCTGCGGAACATTGAGCTACGGCTGGAACGTCCGCTACCGCTTCACCGACGGCCACGAACTGCTTGTCACATCACACGCCTTACGCGCGCGAGAGGAGCTTGATCCGCTGGTCGCCCAACACGGCATGCTCGTTTTGCAACTCCTCGAACCCAACACAGCCGAACAGGAATGGCTGCTGCACATGCACGCCTGGCGGATGGCCGGTTGGAGCTACCATCGTATCGCCAACGAGTTGAACCGCCGCAAAGTCCCCACCAAAACGGGTCAGGGCAATGTAATCCTCTATAAAGGCAAGGCGCGCTTCAGTTCCGGCCGCTGGCAATGCGGCAACATCCGCAAACTTCTCAACAGTCGAACTACGCAGGATTGGCTTTCTGGTCGAAACACCACTGCGTGATGCTTGATCTGAGCAGCGCGCCGCATTTTCTGGGCGCAAAAGATTGCTGCGCTGCCGACACAACCTGGGATTCGCTTCCTTTTTTTCTCAGGTGAGAACTTGTTTCCCGTGGAACATCTTCGCACTTGATAACTTTGACGCCTTTTGCCGTCCGCACTTCCCTCCCCTTGAGTTCCAAATCAGCCTCTCCGACCTATGAAAACTCCCACACGCACACTCACGATCGAAGTGTTCAATCCCAAATTGAGAAAGACCTCGCAGGCGTCTCTCATCCGCCTCAAGGGACACTGGCTGAAACAGGCCGGCTTCCATTCTGGCGCACGTGTAAACGTCAACAACCCAAGTCCTGGCATTATCGAACTGCGCGTCTGTTCTCCGGTCGAAATTGACGCCTCCTATTTTACCGCCATGAAACAACTCGACGCTGTACTCAAATGAAAACACTC
>DAOLDN010000392.1:0-3999 GCA_035327385.1 Verrucomicrobiota bacterium
GGAAGAAAACAGTTCATTCCATCCTTTGCTGGACAACCCCACAAACTGACTCACCGCTGCTCCAACCTGTTTTTATTTCAGCCTCGCGGCAATTTCATCGCCGAGTTCAGCCGCTTCTTTGATGGGCCGTTTGCCGTCAGTGCGCTTTACAGTACCGTCAGATTACAGTCCGAACCACAACCGGACAGAGGCATCAAGTTTCGTGAGATCAAATTCTCGCAATTGGCCAAGTTGCCTTCGGACCAACGCGCCAGATACGGAAGCCACTGCGCGCTTGGCAAATGACGGATGAATCAAGCCCGCCTCACGCCAGCATTGGAGTGGGAATTCTCCCGGACGGAGTGAGTCTCCGACTGACGTGATCGCCACGACCAGAAGGTCGTCCGAAGGGTAGTGCGGACTGACTACGACAGCCGGACGGATTTTGGCCGAAGTCTGGTCGGAGAACGGAAACGGAAGCAAAACGACTGCGCCGCGATTATAGACGGTCGTAGTCGGCATCGAGAGGATTGTCCCAGATTGTGCGGAAAGTGGGTTCGGACAAACGCGCGCAGCCGGCTGTCAATCCGTCGTGAGTGTCGTCGGTGTCTTCGAAGGCAATGACTTTGACCTTGGCGTTCGCCTTGAGACTGGCCGGCTCGTCCAGCACAACAACCTTGCCGTCGAAATGCGCATTCAACGTTTTCACGGTTGCACCATAACTTTCATCGGGCTGGGTCTCAAGCGACAAGTTTGGACGTTTTCCGGTGTTGGAAAAGCTGGAAGTCTGTCCTACTTCAATTTCGCGGCAATTTCATCGCCGAGTTCAGCCGCGTCTTTGACGGGCCGTTTGCCATCGGCGCGTTTGGCCGGGCCGTCGCGGAAGGACACGGCGCGCATCTGGATTTTATCGCCAGTGATTTCTGCGTAGGCTGCAACGGGGCTTTGACAGCCGCCGCCCATGCCGTGGAGAAACGCACGCTCGGCAGTGACGCATTGGAACGTGTTGAAGTGATTCAGCCGCTCGCAAATCTTCGCGATGCGTTCGTCGTCCGCACGGATCTCGATGCCGATGGCAGCCTGGCCGACGCACGGGAGCATGACATCCACATCGAGAATGCTGGCCAGCAGTCCGTCGGGAACGGCGTCACCAGTGATCGTGCCGTCCGGATTCACGCTGAAATTGAGCCGGCTGATGCCCGCGTAAGCCAGCACGGTGGCGTCCAATTCGCCGCGGTCGGCAACTTTTTGCATGCGCGTTGTGACGTTGCCGCGGATTTCCACGACGTTGAGATCGGGACGCGCGACGAGCAGTTGAGCTTTGCGTCGCGTGCTGCTGGTGGCGATGGTTGCGCCTTTTGGGAAATCTTTGAGCGTGATGTTGGCTGGGAGACCTTTGAGAGCGCTTTGGCCGGGAGTCCATTCGTCCGTTTTGCGTGTTGCGTTTTGCGTCAAGTATTCGGCGGAGCGGTAGATCAATACGTCGCGAACATTCTCACGTTTTGGAGTCGCGGCCAGAATCAAACCTGCGGGCAAATCCGTCGGCAAATCTTTAAGGCTGTGGACGGCCAGATCGGCATGGCGTTTGACTAGCGCGACTTCGAGTTCCTTCGTGAACAATCCTTTGGGCAGACTCGGGTCTGTTTTGGCCATCGAGGCCTTTTGCAGTTTGTCGCCGGTGGTCTTGATGATCTTCAACTCGAACCGCAACTTCGGAAATGTGGCGCGGCACTGGGCGGCGATCATGTTGGCCTGCGCGAGTGCAAGCGCGCTGCCACGAGTGGCGATGATGATGGGGCGGTCGGTCATGCGTGTTGCGTGTTGCGTGTTGCGTCAAGCATCTGCGGCGTATTCGGAATGCTCGCAAGAAGTTGTTCCATTTCCGGCATGGGCCAGCTTTCCAGATATGCCGCCGGGGCGTCGTGCAATTCAAATCCGCGCTCGGCAGGAATGATTGTCAGCAGATGGCGGATGATCTGAGTGAACAGTTGGATTCTGTGGACTGCCACAGTCTCGCCCAGGACATGCCGACCGGTGAAATACCAGTTGCGACTTTCCCGCGCGGAGCCAAGTGAGTATTCGTAAAATCGAACTTGATCCTTGTGCGAACTTCGGCTGTATCCCTCGGCGAAATTGGCGCTGACCGAGCCGACTGCCCGATAAAGCTGTCCGGACAAGTCCAGTGTGCGTCTGTCTTGGGCAAGTCTGGTCACATCCTTCCAGGAAACGTCACAAGCAAACAAAGAGACACGATATATCTCCATTTTCCAAAGCGCGTCGCCGGTGATCGCTGCCGGGACCGTGGCCATCCATTGCTGGTAGTTCATGTCAGAAACCATCTCAAATTCTTGACGCAACACGCAATACGCAACACGCACTACGTTCCGCGAGGAGCACACGCTTCTGCAAGCAACGTTTCGACTTTCTCGGTAATGATCCTCTCACACTTCGCAATCTCCTCACGCCGTTGCTTCATATAATCGTCTGCAATGGCTTTCAGGTCGTCCACGTTGTAAAGGTAAACGTTTTCCACAAAGTTCACAGCCGGGTCAATGTCGCGCGGCACGGCAATGTCAATCAGGAGCAGGGGACGATGACGCCGCGCCTTCATCAATGGCTCAAGCTTTGGCCGGTCGAGAATGTAATGCGGTGCTGCGGTGCTGCTGATGACAATATCCACCTTCTCGAACTCAATGGCCCAATCGTCGAATTTCACGGCGCGGCCTCCCAATTCCTTAGCGAGTGATTCCGCCTTGTCGAAGGAACGGTTGGCGACCACCACGCTGCGAGCGCCGCGACTGAGCAGGGCGCGCGCTGTTTTTTCGCCCGTGTCGCCAGCACCAATGACCATAACGTCGTGTCCGTGGAGCGTGCTGAAGATCTTCTCCGCCAGCTCCACGGCGGCGGCCGCCACTGATGAAGCGCCTCGCTGGATGTTGGTCTCCGTGCGGATGTGTTTTGCGACGTTGAACGCCTTTTGAAACGCCTTGTTCAGTCGCTTGCCCGTGTGACCGTGTTTGAGCGCGAGATCGTAGGCCTGCTTGAGCTGGCCGAGAATCTCCGTTTCGCCCAGCAGCATGGAGTCCAGTCCCGACGCCACTTTGAACAGATGGTGCAGGCTTTGCGGTTCGGCGAGCGTGTAAAGCTCGTCGTTCAACGGGCCTTGATATTGGTGCGTTTCCGTCAGGTAATCCTTGAGCGAATTGAACGCCTTCGGCGCTTCCAGTTCCGTCGCCACGTACAGCTCGACTCGATTGCATGTGGAGAGAATCACGCCCTCGGATGCAAGGCCGCGCGACCGGAGCGTTTCCAGCGCCGTGGGAATCGTCGTTTCAGCAAAAGCGAATCGTTCCCGCAATTCCACTTGCGAGGTGCGATGGCTGAGTCCGATGACGACGATGGGCATTTATCTCAGGAAATGAAGGAGGATGAATGAAGGCAGGGCAAAGGCGTGTTGCGTGTTGCGTGTTGCGTGAGTAAGCGCAGCCACGCGTTGCCGTGCTTCCGATATTCGGCTTTTGACATTCGGATCGTTTTGTTCATTTGCTGTGAAGCGGTGAGATCAGCATGAATCCCCAGAACGTCAGCAGGATGAACGCAAAGCTGACAACGACTGCCCATGCGAATCGCCGCCCCGTCTGACCAAAACGCCAGCGCAGCACCAGCAGCGACACATACACCAGCCAGATGAAGATGGAGTAGAACAATATCGGATCGCCCTTGTATTCGACGCCCTGCCGCACTTTCTCGGCGATCAACATCGGGCTCATCGAAAGTCCCGCGGTCAGAAACACGACGCCTGCGACCATCAATCCCGTAGTCACGCGGCCCAGTCGTTGAATGGGCGGCAACAGAGACGTCACTGCGCGCGCCTTGTTGAATTTGAGATCGTGCTCCTGCATCAGGAACATCACGCCCGCCACAGCGCTGAGGCCAAATGCGCCGCACGCCAGCAAGATCAAAGAGCCATGAATTGCGCCCCAGTCCGTGTGAAAATCCGGTTTGGGCCCGTGCGGCGGG
>DAOLDN010000393.1:0-3996 GCA_035327385.1 Verrucomicrobiota bacterium
ATTGACGCCCAGTTCGTATTCATGCGGCACGCAAAGAGAATCGTTGGTGCCGATGAGTTTGTCGTCGAGCCACACTCGGGATTCCCAGCGGGGACGCTCCAGAAACAACACGACGCGTTTGCCGGCCCAGTTGGTGGGAATTTCAATGTCGCGCTGATACCACGCCGCGCCGAGATAATGCCGCGGAGGTTGGCAGAGGAACGGGACTTTGACATTCCCCGGCTGCGCGTAATTGGTGTAGTCCTCCCGCAGAAACCAGTTCTTGTCATAGAGCGACAGCACCCAGGGCGTGTTGGTGGAAATCTCGTCGCCATATCCCTGCGCCTGCAAAACGCCAGGCAATTGGATTGTGTCGGGCAGCGCGCGATTGAACCATTCCTTGCGAACTCCCGCGTTCTCTCTATCCAGCGCAAACCGCCATTGGCCGGCCAGCACGATAGTTTCATCGGCACAGAATGCCGAAGGTTGCAGGCAAAACGTCTGTAGCGCGAATATCACGCAGGCGTGGAATGGTAACAGGCGGGTCGGTTTCATACAGATTGCCCGAAGAAGATGAAAGAAACCGCGAAGTTTGTCACCGCAACAAAACAAAAAACGACCTGAAACTCAGATCGTCGCTGACTGAAATGAACGAGGCGCAGCGCTTTTCCAGGCCGCTGGAAATGCCAGGTCGTAACGGAGCGCGCAGGCGGCTCAGTCCTTCTTTTTCTTCCGATCCGTGAGCCACCAGACGATCATCGCCGGGCCAAAGCACATCGCCACTCCGCTTGGCATCGTAAAAATACTCCAGAATTTGTCCATAACAGGCGGGGATTTTGCGAAACAGGCGTGCGAAGTAAAGCCATTTTCTACGGGGGCAAATGGTGGATTGCCGGATATACGCTTGCCATTCTGACGACTGAAAGGCATGGTTTCGCCTCCATTTACCCAATGCCATGTCGAATCGTTTTACTGTGCGCATGCCGTCCATGATGTCTGGCCGGCTTCAGTTCTCAATCCTCCTCGCCCTGATATTCAGCTTTGCCCCATCGGCCATCGCACAGTATCCGTCCGTGCCGTTGGTCATCACCAACGGTGCCACCGTCGTTCTGGAGAATTACGCGACACTGCCCATCTCTGCCCGTGGCGGGAACATCAACAATTTTGGCCCCGGCACCAATTACGCCGACCAACTGGCACGGCCGAATTTTCTGGTTTCCGAACCCGCGAACGCGCCGTTGTCATCCTCCCGCTTTTTTGTGCCGGACCTCAACCGATCCCTGTTCATTCTGGACAAGAACACCAAAGCGTTCACGTCGTACTTGAATTTTCAATCCATCTTCCCGCGCTTTTACAATGCAGGCGGATTCGCCGGGGGATTGATCACGGTGGTGTTTGATCCGGATTACGAAACCAACGGACTTTTCTATACAGTTCACGTTGAAACCCCACCCGGAATGGGGCAGAACGCCAATCCGACAGCAGCGAACACACCCGGGTTGAATCTCACCGGATACACCATCACCTCTGCCATCAACGCGCCCGCGGGCAACATCAACTACATCAACGTGCTCGTGGAGTGGAAAGATACAAACGTCAGCAACGTGACGTTCGAGGGCACGGCCCGCGAAATCATGCGCACCGGTCAGGGCGACAGGATTCATCCGATGGGCGATTTGTTGTTCAATCCCCTGGCGCAACCGGGCGACAGTGACTATCGGAATCTTTACATCTCCATCGGTGACGGACGAGCAGGCGAATTGGGTGGCGTCCAACGCACCATCCCTCAGCGACTGGATGCCATACAGGGCAAGGTGTTGCGCATCACGCCTGATATCAATCTCCGTCCCGCCGACGAGTTGAGCGCCAATGGCCGCTACCGCATTCCCACGACGGGAAGCGATCCGAATCCATTCGTCTCCGTCAGCCTGGCAAATCTGAAGAAGGAGATTTATGCGTACGGCTTCAGAAATCCGCATCGCATCTCATGGGATCCGGTTTCAAACCTGATTTTGCTCAACGACATCGGCCTTCACTCCTACGAGGAAGTCAACATCGTCCACAAGGGCGGCAATTACGGCTACTCCGAACGCGAGGGCACGCAGCAGTTGTTTGTTCCGCCCGGATACACGGGTGACTGGAGCAACATCTCATTCACGGTCTCCGATTCGCTAACAGTCACCGGCATCGTCGGATCGGTCACGCCGCTTTATCCTGTCGCTGCCTACAGCCACAACGATGGCGATGCGGTCAGCAGTGGCGATGTCTATCGGGGTACGTTGATGCCGCAACTGTACGGAAAATACGTTTTTGGAGACATCACCACAGGCCGCATTTTCTATTGCGACCTGGAGGATCTGGTCGCGGCGGATGACGGTGTCCGCACCACGGTCGCGACCATTCACGAAATCCAGTTGCAGTTCGACAGCCCGTATGACAACCCCAATACGGGTGTCACAAACCGAAGAATGTTCGACATTGTCGCTGAACAATACGCGGCCCGCGGCGGCAAGGCGACCAACACGTTTGGTGTGGTCACCGGTGTGTTACCCGGCAGCGCGGACGTCACGACCGGCAACGACCCCTATGGCGTGTTCTATGGGCGCGGTCGCGCTGATTTACGCCTCGCACTGGGCGGCGACGGTGAGATGTACATCATCAGCAAGAGCGACGGCACCATCCGCAAAATGGTCGCCGCATCCGTTCCGGGCGACGAAAACGCACCTCCATCTCTGGACCCGATTCCCAATCAGGAAATCCCGGAAGGCAGCACGCTGTCCATCACCAATGCCGCGACGGACGACGGCGTTTTCACCTTCAGCCTGGACGCGGGCGCTCCCAACGGCGCGGATATTGATTCGGACACCGGAGTCTTCACATGGACTCCCACCGAGGAACAAGGCCCGTCCACCAATTCCATCTCTGTGATTGTCACGGACGACGGAACGCCGAGCCTGACGGCGACGCAAACATTCGTCGTGGTCGTCACAGAAGTGAACGAAGCGCCGCAACTCACAGCGTTGCCGGACCAGTTCGTCGTGGAGGGCGACAGGCTCTCCGTGACTAACATCGCCACGGACGAGGACCTGCCCGTCAATCTGTTGACGTTCTCGCTGGGCGACGGCGCACCGGAAGGCGCACAGATAGACACAGCCACGGGCATCATTGACTGGTCAACGACGGAAGCCGACGGGCCATCCACCAACACTTTCAATGTCATCGTCACCGACAACGGCCAGCCGGGCCTGAGTGCGACCCAAAGCCTCACCATCATCATCATCGAACAAAACATCGCGCCGCAACTCGATCCGGTCGCGGATTGGATGGTTCACGAGGGCGAGACGGTGATGTTCGCTGCGACGGCCACCGACCCCGATCTACCGGCCAACACGCTGACATATTCACTGGACGCCGGATCACCAGCGTCGGCGCAGATCGGCCCAGTGACCGGCGAGTTCACTTGGACCACACAATCGGGAGACGGCGGCAGCACCAACTCCATCACGATCCGCGTCACGGACGATGGAGAAACTCCCCTCGACGACGCCCGCGTCTTCACGGTGGTGGTGGCGGGCCCGCCGACGATTGAATCCATTACCGTGACCAACGAACTGGCGTTCATCGCCTGGCAGTCCCTGTCAAACCGCACTTATCGGTTGCAGCACAAATCCGAGTTCGCAAACGAATGGGAGAATATTCCGGGCGACGTGACCGCAGAGGGTGAATTGTCATCAAAGATGGATGCCGCCACCAACTCGGCAACATATTATCGCCTGCAAGTCTTGCCATTGCCGTAAGTCCATCACTGACCGGGCATGACCGGTGACACCGCCTCCAGCGTCACAGGACCGAGCAGCCCGCAGTCCGCCACCGGCCATTTCGAGGCGTCGAACGGTTTGTAATCAATGTTCACGAAGTTGATGTCGTGAAAGTTCTTCCACTTCTCGCCACGCCGGTCGAGGTCGCGGATGCGATTGGCCGAAACACTGGTCACGTCCACTTCCAGCACGTTGCCGC
>DAOLDN010000394.1:0-3992 GCA_035327385.1 Verrucomicrobiota bacterium
CCAGAAACGAATCGGCAAAAGACAAATACCGATCAACCCGCAGCCTGCCAGCACAAGCGGAACAGTACGCGCAACGGCCTGTCCGAAATCCAGAAACCGGTGATCCGCCGAACCGCCCAACACCACGAACAGAACCCCGATGGAGAACAGGTTAAAAAACCAGAGCCGATACTGTTTCGGTAAGAAGTGATGGACGACAAATCCCACACTGGCCAGGTAGAACGCGCGGCGGAAAGCCGGGGTCAGAATGTCCAGGTACTTCAACACCAAAGCCACCAGCACCAGTTGTGCGAACAGCAGGGCGATACCCAGCCACTCCGCGCGCTGTTGTGCGCTTTGTGTTTGCGTTGCCTGGCCGCCGAGAGCTGTCGCTCCTGCCGTGCCGCCAAGTTTTTGCGCTTCGCTTTGCATGGGACTGTTCCGAGCAACTGTTTCTCAACCGGCCTTGAGCACTGATCCAAGACGCGATGCAATCAATTCCTGCTCCTCCTGTGTGAGATCATGATACAAGGGCAGCAGCACGCACCGGTCCTGCGCGCGTTCGCTCTCGGTCAATTGTCCCGCCAAGCGGCAGACCTGTCCGGCATACGCGGCTTCGCGATGCGCGCACATCACGCCGCGGCGCGTGGCGATGTTCTGGTCCAGCAATGCCTGCATCACGGATTTCTGATCGCGGCCGTCCGTCAGCCGCACACAGTAACTCTGCCAGTTGGTGCGCGCCCAGGAGGGTTCGGACGGCAACGACAGTCCCGGCAGTCCGGAAAGCAGTGTGCGGTAGGTCGCGGCCATCTCGCGCCGGCGCTCCACCATTTCCGGCAACCGGTTCAATTGTTCACGGCCAATCGCCGCCTGCACGTCCGTCATCCGGTAGTTGTAGCCGAGTTCGGGATAGGTTTCAAAAATGACCTGCCGCGCGCCGTGTCGGGCCGTGTCCGAAACGCTCATCCCGTGCTGACGCCACAGTCGGAACTGCCGGTCAAAGTCGGGATTGTTCGTGGTGATCATGCCGCCGTCGCCCGTCGTCATGACCTTGCGAGGATGGAACGAGAAACACGCGATGTCGCTGTGGGGTTTGCCGATCTTTTCCCATCGTCCGTCCCACAACAACTCACTGCCGATCGCGCAGGCGGCGTCCTCGATGACGGGGATTCCGCGCCGTTTGCCGATCTCGACGATGCGCGCCATGTCGCACGGCATGCCGATCTGGTGGACGCAAAGAATCGCCTTCGTTCGCGCGGTGATGGCCGGTTCGATCCTTGCCGGGTCCATGTTGTAAGTGTCGGGTTCGATGTCCACGAACACCGGAGTCGCCCCGCAATAACGCACGGCGTTGGCGGTGGCAATGTAGGAATGGCTGACGGTGATGACCTCGTCGCCCGGCCCGACGCCTGCGGCGCGCAAGGCGAGGTGCAACGCGGTCGTGCAACTGGAAACGGCGCAGGCATGGCCGGAGCCCACAAAATTCGCGAATTCCTTTTCGAACCGCGCCACTTCCGGTCCTTGTGTGACCCAACCTTTGAGAATGACGCGCCGCACGGACTCGGCTTCGCGCTCGTCGAGGACAGGTTTCGCAATCGGGATTCCGCCGGTGCTGATGCCTGACTTTCTGGAACTCTGCGCGCGCGACGCGCCTTGTGTTCCGATACCGACATAAATGACACCGCTTTGCTTCGCCTGAACTGAATCCCAGGCGTTGCGACCGTCCACTGCGGCCTGAAGTCCGCGTTGGGCAAGGTCGGCAAAATCCAAATGCATGAACGCACCGTGAGCCGTCACGAGAATGATGGCTTCGGGCGCGGGTGAATCGTTCAAATCGCCGGGCGTGAAACCGAACGCGCGGATTTCCTCCGCAGTGTAAAGCGGGTCGCACAGTTCGACGACAGCGCCGCGTTCCAGCAGGACATCGCGGACTTGAAACGCCGGCGAGCAGGTGTGTTCCTTGACTTCAGGACGGAAGCCCAGTCCGAGGATCATCACGCGGCGACCGGACACTGGTTTCCAGGCTGCTTCGAGCCGGGCAATGGTCGCGTCGGGTTGCTGGTCGTTGATGTGACGTCCCAGTTCCGTGATCGCAGGCTTCATTCCTCGCGCGACCGCGTCGTGGATTAAAAAGTAGGGATACACCGGAGTACAATGTCCGCCGACGCCGATGCCCGGCATCAACAGGGCCGCTTCGCCGTCGGTGTTGGCTGCGGCGGCGATGGGTGCGTATTCGATACCGATGGCGTCTGCGTAGCGCGCGATTTCGTTGGCCAGCGCGATGTTCACGTCGCGATAAACCATGCCCGCCAGTTTCACCAGTTCGGCGGCCTCGGGGCTGCCGACATCCGTGACGGGAGCGCCGAGGTATTCGCGGTAAAAGTCCGTGGCACGCGTGGCGGCTTCCGGCGTGAGACCGCCGACAACTTTCGGCGTCTCCGCAAGATACCGGAGAACGTAGCGGCTTTTGACGCGTTCCGGCGAGAACACGAGTTGAAAATCCACGCCCGCGCGTTTGCCGCCGGATTCCAGCAACGGCACAAGGCTGCGCGTCGTTCCCACGGGCAGTGTGGTTTCAAAAATCACGAGCGAGTTGCGTTGAAGCGCCTGGCCGATCTGTTTGGAAACGGCGTGAATGTGGCGAAGGTCGGCCCTGCGTTCCGGCGTCAACAGCACCGGCACGATCACGATGATGACGTCGCTGACGGCGACGGCTCCGGAAGTATCCGTGGTGGCGGTCAGTTTGCCTTCCGCAACGACGCGCTTGAGCAACGCGCCAAGGCCCGGCTCTTCAAAGGGACACTCTCCGCGATTGAGCAGCGAAACCAGCGACTCGTTCACGTCGCATGCCAGCACGGTCGCCCCGCGTCCCGCGAGCTGACACGCGATTGGCAGACCCATTTTCCCCGCACCAATGACAGCGACCTTCATCATTTCACCGTTTCCTTTTGAGTTTTTCCGAACCATTCCAGCGTCCGCCGCAAACCTTCGTCGAGGCTCACATGCGGTTCAAAACCGAGGATTTGCCGAGCCTGTTCGATGACCGGCACGCGCGCCCGAACCTCCGCTTTGGGTGCCGGTTCATAACGCAGCGGCGTGCCGGGAGACAGTGCCGCAACTCGTCGCGCCAGACCAATGGTGGTCTCGACTTCCGTCGGATTGCCGATGTTGAAGACCTGGCCGGCCGCTTTTTCGGTGACGAGAATCTTTGCGATGGCGTCCACGAAATCGTCCACAAAGCACCAGGCGCGAATTGCCGAGCCGTCGCCCTGGACAACGATGGGTTTTCCGTTGATGGCGGCGCGGCAGAAATTGCTGATGGCCCCCTCGCCCGTCTGTCGCGGTCCATAAATGTTGAAGGGCCGCACGACGGTGCAGGCGAAGCCGCGTTCCTCGGCTGTTCGCAAAGCGAAATGTTCTCCGGCCAGTTTGCTGGTCGCATAAACCCATCGGCGGTCGGTCACAGCACCGATGCCGGCGGGGGATTTTTCATCCACCCACAGCGCGTTTGAGCCGAAGATTTCGCTGGTTGAAAACTGGATGAATTGTTTCGCGCCGGCCTTGGCGGCGGCGGCAAGCACGTTGACCGTGCCGAGAATGTTGACGTTCAGCGTCCGCAGCGATTCGCCGTAATAGCTGGAAACACCCGCGATGGCCGCGGCGTGAATGACGATGTCGGCACCTTCAAACGCCGGCGCCAACGTGGCCGGGTCTAAAACGTCCGCCGTGACAACACGCACCGACTTGTGTTCGCGAAGCTGAGGCACCCAAGCCAGTGAATCGCGACGGAAACTATCCAGCAGCACAACCTCCGATTCCGGACAGAACCTCTCGGCAAGATGTGTGCCGATGAATCCTGCCCCGCCCGTGATGAGTATTCGTTTTCCCTTCATTGTTCTCCTTGTATTTCTGAAATGGGGCGGAATACCGCCCATCAAAATGTTAACGGCGTTTTAGAACCGGCGGTTTGTCCGTTTTGCATCCGTTACGGTTTCGCAGGAATCGGGCCGGAA
>DAOLDN010000395.1:0-3962 GCA_035327385.1 Verrucomicrobiota bacterium
GTGCAGACGGGCCTGAACCCCGCGCCCCGCGAGCATTTGACCTTTTCGGCGGAACTCGCCGACACAACAAATTCCAGGCTTCGAGTTTCCTCTTTTCCCTTTAATCCGACCGTGGCGGTGACGACCGCCGTGATGGTCTTGTCCGACGACGACGTGTCGTTCATGCCTTCCCAATGCGTCTGCTGGCCGTGCAGCGGATTGATCTGAAAGACGCCCATGTCCGCATCGTGTAAATGCGCGATGCCACGTCCGCCATGCGTCGCAATCTGCTCCGCGCGCGTGCGCGCGTCCTTTGTGGCTTCGGCCAGCATTTCAATCTTTGCCTCGCCCGCTTTCGTGTAAATGAAGTCGGGAAGTTGCGTGGTGAACTGGACGCCGGATTCGACGAGCGCCGTGCAATGCGT
This sequence comes from Verrucomicrobiota bacterium, assembly GCA_035327385.1. Taxonomy (GTDB): domain Bacteria; phylum Verrucomicrobiota; class Verrucomicrobiia; order Limisphaerales; family JADLHS01; genus DAOLDN01. Next base: position 405 of record DAOLDN010000395.1, read on the forward strand.
GTCAAGCTGCGCGACGCGGTCCGGGTCGCCCGTTTCCACGCGGACGGACTGTGTCAGGCGATAACCGGACGTGCGGACGTGCGTGTAGCCGTCGGCGTCCTTCTGATACGCCTTCAGTTCGTCAATGTTGATGGGCGTGAATGTGACGGAGGTCGCGCCCTGGCCCGCGAGAAACTGCGCGACCTTTTCATGGTCGGCCTTCAACTGTCGTTGGGCCTCGAGCAGGGTTGCAGCTTCGGTGACGAATGTTCCTCTCCAGACGGCGAGGTCCGCCTTCACGTTTTTGCGGGCCGAACCTTTGACGGTGATGAATTGGGAATTTTTGATCTTCAACCACGCTGTCGTCGCCGTCATCGAGGAAAACAGCAGCCCGGCGGCCAGGAAAAGGCCGGCCAGCATGCCGAACAGATGCGGTCGTTGCAGCGTGTTCACGGTTTCAGAGCAGTGTCGTCACCGCGGTGGCGCGCCAGCGTCGAGCGACGGCCTCGGCCTGCGCCAGCGCGCTGAAACGCGGGTCGGCACTGTTTGTTGCGGCGGATTTTTCAGCCGCCGTTTCATTTTTCTGACGTTTCACGGGAGCGTCAGCGGGGGTTTCCTCGTGGTCCAACGCGGCCACGAACATTCTGTGCGTGATGTAGCTGTTGATACCCATGTTGGTTTGGTTTTTGTTTTTGTTCAGGTTTCAGCGAGCACGGTGGTTTACCGATGCAACAGTCCGGCTTTCTTCCTGCGTTCCGGGGTCCAGATCCGGCTTGATGTTCAGGTAATTGGCGGCGTGTTCGGCAACGGTCTTGAAGATCGGGCCGGTGACCTGACCGCCGTAGTAACCGTTCCTGGGTTCATCCATCACAATCGAAATGCACAGTTCGGGATCATCAGCCGGGAAAAAGCCGATGAACGAGGACAAGTATTTGCCGGGCATGTAACCGCCGGGACCGGCTTTCTGCGCCGTGCCGGTTTTGCCCGCGACCGAGTAATGTTCGAGCGCTGCCTTGGGCGCTGTGCCGTCGGGCGTGGGCACGGTCTTGAGGGCTTGCACCATCTGGCGCGCTGCGGTTTCGTCAATCACCTGGCGGACGCGTTGCGGCGAGAATTTGGCGACGACGTGCCCTTCCCTGTCTTCGAGTCTGTCCACAAGCATGGGCCGCATGAGCCAGCCGCCGTTGGCGATGGCGGCCATGGCCATGGCCATCTGGAGGCGCGTGGAGGCGATGCCGTGACCCATGGGGATTTGGGCGATGGAAACCTTGCTCCATTTCTTGACGGGATGAACGATGCCGGGAACTTCGCCGGGTAGGGTGATGCCGGTGCGTTCCCCAAAACCGAAGGCTCCGATGTAGTCGGCCAGTTTGTGTTCGCCGAGTCGCATCCCAATTTTCGCGGAGCCGATGTTCGAGGATTTGGTAATGATGTTTTCAACGGACAGCGGGCCGTAGGCGTGATGGTCGTGCAAGACGCGCCCGCCGTAGGCATACGCGCCGTTCTCGCAATGGAACACTTCGTTGAGTCTGGTGACGCGTTCGTTGAGCGCGCCGGAGACAACGACGACCTTGAAAGTCGAACCCGGCTCCGCGATGTCCGTGATGACGCGGTTGCGTCGCGCATCGGGCGTCGCGGCTCCGGGATTGTTGGGATCGAAATCCGGCAGCGTGGCCATGGCGAGGATTTCGCCGGTACGCGGACGGAGGACGATTCCCGAAATGCTGACGGGAGAATGTTTTTCCATGGCCTCGGCCAGGGCGGTTTCAAGCTTGTGCTGGATGACGGAATCAATGGTGAGGACGACGTTCAGTCCGTCGCGCGGTTCGACATCCTGGTCGCGCAGGGGAACAAGTTCCCGTTTGCGTTTGTCGGTTTCGGTCACACGCCAGCCGCGTGCGCCCGTTAGTTTGGAATTCAGGGTGCGTTCGATGCCGTCCATGCCCATCGTCTGGGTCATGGGCGTGCCGTCCACGTGCTGCTCACGCATGCCCACGTAGCCGAGAACGTGAGCGGCGAGCGAACCGTTTGGATAAACTCGCAGCTGATCGTCCATCGGATCCACGAACACGGCGGCCTGACGGATGTTTTTGAAGTAGGTTTTCCTGGAATCGGGCAGTGACTTTTCGTCCACACCGAACGTGAGGGCGTTCAATGCGGTCTGGACTTTCTGCCAGGTTTCCGCCGGCACTCGACGTTTGATGACGACGTAACGGTTGGTGATGGTCTGGCCTTTGTCGTTGAGCCGGGTGCGGGGGAGCAGACGCTGGTGCAGTTCGGCTTCGTTGACGTTGAGAATCGGTGCAATCGCCCGCGCGACGTCTGCCTGCCGGTCGCCGACGAGAACGGGGTCGGCACAGACGGTTTTGACGAAGATGCTGGCGGCCAGGAGATTGCCGCGCGCGTCAAGGATGTCGCCCCGGCGGGGTTCGAGTGTGGAGGCACGGCGGGTGTTTTGCTGCGCTTTTTCGCGCAATTCGTCATGGCGAAGAACCTGCAAGTCCACCAAACGATAGCCCAAGCCGGCGAAAGCGACGCACAACAGAAGCGTCATCGCCAGGAGTCGTTTGTATTGTTGTTTCTTCGCCATCTTAAAAGCTACCAACCGCCCATGCCGATCGGTTCCTCACCCGACGGCGTCATGAGCGGTGGTAATAATTCTTTTGTTTGTCGTTTCGGTCCCGGTCTTTTCTGATGTGTCGGTTGTTGTCGCGAAATCCCGCCGGCCGCCCGTGGCGATCGGTTCCTCACTCCCGATGGCGTCACGGACGGCGGCAGAAAAAGTTTTCATGGCTGCGGGGTGTCGGTGTATTGCACGTTGCTGGACGCGAATTGTCGCGGATCGGCGACGGTTCTCTCGGCGGGTTCAGCCAGGCGCAGGATCTGGTTTGGCTGCGGCAACACGAGGCCGAGGTTCATTCTTCTCAACCGCTCGTCGAGCATTGCCGGCGAGCGAAGCTGGGCGAGCTGGTCGCGCAGTTTCTTGTTCTGGTCGCGGAGTTCGGACAGGCGGATTTCGCGTTGTTTGATCTGCTTGCCCAGTTCGAAAATCTGGTTTTTCTGCCAGACGTAACCGACACCCGATCCGCCGATGACCAGGCAGAGCAACAACGCCTTGATCGCCGGACCAAACCGGATCGCTGCCGACTGGTTTTTACGATTTCTCGCCATTATAGTTTCTCCATCACCCTCAGTTGCGCGCTTCGCGCCCTGGGATTTTCCACAATTTCCACTTCGCCGGTCCGCATTGCTTTGCGCGTCACAAGTTTCAGCCCCGGCGCGCAAGGCTGGCGCAGTTCTGGCACGTCCACATCGCCCGTCATGATGTAATCCCGCGCGCGGTCGCGACCGAATTCCTTCACCGTGCGGTCTTCGAGCGAATGAAACGTGATCACCGCCAACCGTCCGCCGGGCTTCAGGATTTTTAGAGCACCCGCCAGACCCCGTTTCAAAGAGCCAATTTCGTCATTCACTGCCAAGCGCAGGGCCTGGAAAATTTTAGTGGCCGGATGCGTCCGCCGTCCTGCTCTCGGCGAGAGGCGTTCGATCAGTTCCGCCAGTTGCCGCGTTGTCTCGAAC
>DAOLDN010000396.1:0-3959 GCA_035327385.1 Verrucomicrobiota bacterium
CTGCTATTCCCGCACATCCTTCCCGGCGACCCCAGCAGAAATTGATATGCGCCCGTTTCGGTTCATGCGCTTTGCGGATGGCGTCCATGTCCGGCTCGGGCGGCGGGGGATTGGGCGGTTCGATGACGAAGTAAAACCGCTTCGCATCCGTGAACTCGCCGGAATAAATCGAACTGTTCCGCTCGTAAAAACTGACTCCATCGCTGGAACTGCGTGGCCGGGTTGTGACCTTGTTCGCGAGTTTGAAATATGCGCCCGCCGGCGGCGCGGGATGACTGTGGCCGACTTCGACGATGGAATTGCCTGCCGCGAGTTCCGCTTCGATCAAGGCGCGCAACGCGGCGGGAAACTTCGCCAGTTCTTTTTGTTGTTCGGGAGTGGGATTCACATTGTTTCAGTTACCCGAAAAGAATGGGTGACACTCGCCCTTATCCTGATCCGGACCGCGACCGGTCCCCGGTCGCAGCGCGTCGTCATCAAGGCACCCTGGCGAACGCGTTGAGGTCGGATGTCTGACACACTCATGGCTCATCGCGGTTTCGGGTCGGTGGGCAACGGCGCGATGCCGGCCCATTGATGCAGATAGTAACTGGCCACGCGGCAGACATCCGCTTGCATGGCATGACTGTCCTTGCGGATGCGGGATAGTTCGAGAATTGATTTCAGCTCGGCGGTGAAATCGCCGCCGCATTTCTCGCGCAACACTCGGACAGCCTCCATCCAGCCGTTGAAACGATACGAAACATCCGCCGCGCCTTCGTAATGAGGGTCGGCTTCCACCGTGGTGCTGTTGAACCTGCGGATGCGTTCGGCAATGTCACGTCCCACGGCTTCGACCGGTGCGATGTATTCAGCGGTCGGTGCCGGCAGTTGTGCGATGCAGCGCAAGGCCTCATTGGCCAGTTCCGCATCCGTGCCGAGAGCCAGCCGGGTCAATTCCTGCGCGAGATCGGGACGGCTGGCTATGATCTGCCTGGCGCGTTCCGTCTGCGGCTGATCGTAGGCAAGGTATGGAAACCAGGCTTCAACGGGCGAATTGGTTGGGATGGCAGAGAACGCGGCTTCCTTTTCCGCGTCCTCCTCCGCTTGATATTCTTCCTGGGATTTTGGCGGCGGTGGTGGCGGGATCTTCTGTACGCGAAAGCGATAGGACATTTTGTCCGCCGGCCACGGTTGGCCATCGGGTTGTTGGCGCGGCAGCCAGTCGCTCCATGTTTCAAATTGTCTTCCCGGATGCGCGGGCAACGGCAGCAACAGGCCGCCAATACTCTGGCTGTTGTGATACAGGCTGATTGACCGCTTGCCGCGCGTGGTAAAAATGAAAGTCCGGGTCGGCACGATCCAGCGGCCGGCTTCGAGACGCGCGGACTGGTTGTTGATTTTGCCCATCCGTGAAGCTCGTTGGGTGTGGCCTGACAGGGAACTGAGTTGCACCCCCCAGTCGCCCTCGGCAGTCGGAGGTTGGGCGGTTTCGGGGCCGGCGGGAAAACGGAATTCCACTTCGAGTTCCAGTTCCTCGCCGTCAATGGTGGGCGGCACATCGGCGAACCAGCGGCACAGCAGCGCGGCAACGCCCGCGATGACCAGCACCACGGCGAGCGCGCCGCCGAGTTCCTTGCCGAAACCGGAACCGTAATGAGCGGCAACGACGCGGGCCGTAATCAAACCGATGATCAATGCCACGATACCGCCCAGGAGCGCGGTGAAGATGACGAAGTAACCCGACTGTCCCTCGCGACTGGGAATGTTGTACCACGAAACGCAGGCGTTCGCGATGAAGCCGGCGAGAAACAACCCGGCCACACCGGACAGCAGGGAAGCGAAGATGGAGATGAGCCAGTTCATGGTTGGAATAGTGAAACGCTCGCCCTCACCCCGGCCCTCTCCCCCGGGGAGAGGGAGAACTGTTTTCCGCCGCTCTCAAAATCGTGCGACTGGATTTGCCCCGCACACACACGAAAACTGCAAGGCGTCCAATCGCTGCCCCTCTCCCTGGCGGAGAGGGCCGGGGTGAGGGCGAGCATGACAACACTATATTCTGCGCATTTATCATGTGCTTCCTCTCTGTCATTCCGTCAGCCAGCGCAGCCCGTCCGGGGCGTTCCACATCACGGGTTGCCAGGTCCAGCCGGCGGCGGTGACGGCGTCAATGATCGGCTGTTTCAATGCCTGCAAACTGAACGTGTAGGCGGTCGAGAGTTCGCCCGTGGGTTTGCCGGCGGCGTCAAGTTGCACGCCGACGACGCGCTTGTGTTCGACGTTGAAGAATTGCATTCCGCTGGCGGCGTTCCAGTTCAGACGAAGGCCACCGATTCCGGCGGAGGCGTCGAACGCGCTCCAGTATTCACGCACGCGCACCTTACGGCTGCGGTCGTCGAAAGCCAGCACCAGCTTGTGGGTGCGGCGCATTTTGTGGACGGCCATGAGATCGAACCATTGCGCGTCGGCATAACGCCAGGTGATTTCGATGGTTTGGCCGTCGGGTGAAGTCGTGACCTGCACGGGAACATTTTGCTGGTTCACGTCAAGCAGGCGGGCGCGGAGCAGTTCCACAGGTTCAGGGCGCGTGCCGGCGACTGGTGATTGCCGCGCGCACCATGCGGACGCCTTGAAAAACCAAAACACCGCCAGCGTGAGATTGACGACAAGAAACACCGTCATCACGCGCCAGTTCGAGGCGAGGCGCGTGGAGACCTGCCTTTTGGAAGGTCCGGTGGCCGGGTCATTCGCAGGAGCGGAATGGACTGCGGTCATGTCGGCAGGCAACGGCCCGAGCGCGCGGACGCGATTGGCTTCGACGGCTTCCTTGGTTTGACCGCTCCAGGCGTAGAGTTCGTTGCCGGTGGCGACGACGTGATTCCATTCGCCCTGGCCGTTAAACCGGCGCGCGGTCCAGCCGAGGGCGTCGCTGCCGGTGACTTGCGCGAACTGAAAGAACGTGCCGTAGCGATTCAACGCGGCGGCCGCAGCCCCGGCGGTCGGAAAACGCGCGGCCAACGCGGATTCGCCGGCGGTGTTGAAGGAAAGTTTTGCTTCGGTCGCATCGCCCACAATGTATTCGAGGCCGCGTTTGGCATCGGTGATCAGGCTGGGGTCGGCATTTGGACCAAAAACGATCTCCCAGGAAACCGGTTGCAGTGTGCTGCCGGTGGCGACGGGTGCGGGAGTTTGCGTTTGAGACGTGTCGGCTTCGATGGGCTGTTCGCGGACTGATTTGGCGTGGGCGAGGGCGTCGAGCAGGTGAACCACGCCCTGCGGAACGGCAACGATGGCGAGAAAGCCGAAGAAGAACACCAGCGGTTTGAGCGACAGACCCGCTCGCAGCATCAGGATGCTGAGAAGAACCGCCAACAACAGCGAGACGGAACAGAAAACCACGATGCCGATGGCAATCGGATATTCGCGAAAGACGTGCAGGAGTTGGTTCATGGAGAAATCCGTGGTGGCGGGATGAGTCAGCGTTTGAATATTTCGACGTAGAGACCGAGCACAATGGCGAAGCCGAATGTTGCGGTGATTCCCAGCACGAAACCGATGGGCACGACGGACAGCGCCGTGAGAAATGATCCGAGAATTTTGTGCGCTTGAAACCAGTTGGCAAACGCGGGTTTGGTTGCGGCCAGAATCATCGCTCCCGCGACCGCAGTGGCGACCGACACGACCACGACGCCGATCGTGAGAACGACGATGACCGCCGCGTCCTGTCCTTTTGAGCCGGAGCCGAAGCCATTGACAATGCGAAAGGCGCAAGCCATGAGCATGATGAAAGTGAAAACGATGGCGCGGCCCAGCCACCACCAGTTTTTTGCGCCGGGCACAAAAATGGTCGTGAACACGATGGGCACGACCAGCAACGGCAGCAGCCAGATGAGTTTTTCCAACATAGCGACGTCGCGCCCTTCGCCGGAATTGTGCCGGGCGCAGAACCAGAAGATGACGGCGCTCAAGAGCGCGAGCAC
>DAOLDN010000397.1:0-3893 GCA_035327385.1 Verrucomicrobiota bacterium
GGCGGTTGAGATAAGAGGGAATGCGAATGCCAGCCAGCCCCCGCGCGGGCCCAGTTTCTTGCCCGCCAATGCAACGAGCGGACTGCCCAATAAAGGCAGCCCGATGGCGAGCAACAAACTGAGGTGCGGCAAATCCATGACAGCCTGGCGTCGCGTCGTTCAGCGCCGCCAGTAATAGAACCGGTATTGAACCGTTCGAGCGCCGCCGTGTAAATGCAAACCGACCGGATGACGGAAGATTTTCATGCTGCAAATCCACCTGGGAACTCAGCCCGGGTGGAGGCATCGCCAAACGAATCCAGCAGTTTTGGATAAAATTGAATAGGCGCGCACGAACGCGGAATTGACGCTGAAATTTTTCCGGCGCACACTCCCGCCCCAATGGCAGCCTCGTCTTATCAGGACATCAGAGACTCTTTGCAGCAACTCTACCAGGACGACCCCCGTCCGTGGCTGGTCGGTTTTAGTGGCGGCAAGGACATTAGCCCCTGATGTCTAGCATGGCTAGAGATCAATCATACTGGCTGCACAAGCTCGCCACGCTCAAGATTGATCGTGCCCGTGGCGACGCAGCGCCCCACAAACCGTTCCTGCTCTTGATGCTCCTCGAAATGGCGGATCGCGGAGAAATCAGCACTCCAGAGTTGCCGCTGTCGCCCGACCTTGCTTTTCGATTCAGCATGTTCAACTCGGTGATTGCAGACCGGAAACGCCCGCCGCTGGAATTGCGTCTGCCGTTCCATCATCTCAAAACCTCGGGCATCTGGCAGCCGCTCATGGCCGACGGCAAGCCTTCGCCTGACCGGAAACTCACAGTGAAGGTTCGTTTTGATTCTGATTTTTTCAAATGCCTAAAAGACGCGGCATTCCGGGAGAAAGCCAAGATGGTGCTGATTGAAACGCCGCCATATTTCCCGGACGATGAGCGCGTCGCGCTACGGAGCATGCTGCGTATTGCTCCAACGACGGCTGCGGAGAAACTCAAGGATTCCGGCCCGCTTTACACGGCAACAGTCGAGCGCGGTCGCGACGCACGCTTCCGCATTGAGGTGGTGGTTGTTGCTTACAGACACACTTGCGCGTTGACAGGCTACCGAATGACCACGCTTGGCAAGGACAGGATGGAGAGCATCGTGGACGCTGCGCACATCCACGAGTTTTGCGACAGCCGGAACAACGATCCCCGCAATGGCCTTGCCCTGTCCAAGAACGCACACTGGCAATTTGATCGCGGCCTTTGGTCAATCACCGACGACTTTCGAGTCATTGTGAACCGGGAGAAATTCTTGGAGGAAGGCGTCGTGGGTCAAAGACTGGCAGATTTTGAGGGCCACAGGCTTTTCTTACCCAGTGATCCCAGGTATTGGCCTGATTCCACTTACCTGAAATGGCATCGCGAGCAACGCCTTCCTGTTTAGCCAAACTGCAAAGCACCGGTATGGCGCGGCAGTTTTGGAAGGATGGAGGAAAGTAGCAGCCGACGTGAGTCGGCTCTGACTCATTGGGTTTCAGACGGAGCGGACTCACGTCCGCTGCTACGGAGTCAAAGGAGCAGTATCGCCAGCATGTTGCGGAAGCTGGTCATGATTTCCCCGGTTTGGGCGGTTCTTCGTTGAGCGTCAGCGCCGATTGCTCCGCGCGCTGGCGTTCCTGTTCGGCGAGGAGTTGCCGCAGTTCCTCAGCGTTGCGGACCACCGGGCCGGTGGGAGGATGTTGGGCGGTCCACTCTTTGAGCTGGTCAAAGAAGCGATCCACATCGTAACCGGCTTCGGCCGCCAGCCGGTCCTTGATGTCCCAGACTTCTTGCAGGATGGGGTCTGCTTTCATGGTCTTAGTCTGCCCCAAGTTCGACGGGGGTGCAAACTTCCGGCAGCGTGAGACCGTGCGCACTCATAAAAACTCGCAGTGATCTGAGAATAGTGGGGTTGGCCAGATGCCGGCAGTTCCAGGTAAGCAAGGTCTCGATGCCTTCGGTGGCGGCCACCGCAGCGTGAATGGCATCGGAAACCGCCTGCGGTGGCAGCAATCCCTTTCGGATAATTTCCTTCGCCAGTTCGCGGGCGGTTTCAGTTACGGGCAAGACGGGCAGGCCGGCCAACGCTTCCAGCCGCAGTCGGATCATTTCCGCGTCGCCGTGGGAAGCTTCGCGCACCACTTCCTCCGATGTAACGCAGTTAAGTCGCAGGCGGTGATCCTGCCACCAGAGGCGGGTGATCTGCTGATGGGCGGCCGTGATGGGATCGCGGCTGGAGCGGGCAACGAGCAGACTGACGATGGTCGTTTCGATGTAAACGGTTTCCATGGTTTATCCGCGCAGCATATTGACCGCGCGCGCGATGGCGGACAAGGCGGCTTTGATTTCAGTGTCACTGTTCGTCAAGCCGAGGGAGAAACGGATCATCTGCCGCGACGCGGTGGAATCGGGCTTCATCGCTTTAACAACATGCGAAGGTTCATCGGAATCAGCGAGGCAGGCCGAACCAGAGGAGGCGCAGACGCCAGCTTGATCGAGCAGGATAAGCAGGGCTTCGGATTCGATGCCGTGGAAGGTGATATTCGTGGTGTTGGCAAGACGTTGGGCGGGGTGCCCGTTCAGTTCGGTGTTCGGAATGCCCGCAACCGGATTTGTAGCAGCCGACGTGAGTCGGCTCTGATCTCTTCGGGAATCAGATGGAGCGGACTCACGTCCGCTGCTACCAATACCGAGGATGCCCGCCTCCAACGCATCGCGTAGCGGACGGACTTTCTGCTCGTAGCCTGGCAGGTGCTTTTGCGCCAGTTCTGCGGCTTTACCCATCCCGACGATCAGCGGCACACATTCCGTCCCGCCGCGCAGACCGCGCTCCTGATGCCCGCCGTGAATCATCGGCGCGAACGGCGCTTTCCTGCGCACGTAAAGCATGCCGACGCCCTTGGGCGCACCGAGTTTGTGGCCGGTAAGCGAAAGGTAATCAGCCGGCACCTGACGCACGTCAATCTCTACCTTGCCCGCCGCCTGCACCGCGTCGCAATGGAACAATACGCCCCGCGCGCGGCAGATCTCCGCGATTTGCTTGACTGGAAATAGCACGCCCGTCTCGTTGTTTGCCCACATCAGCGACACGACGGCGGTTTCATCGGTGATCGCATTTTCCAAATCCGCCAGCTTCAGCAATCCGTCGCGATCCACCGGCAGATAGGTGAAGCGATGGCCGTCTTTCTCCAGCGCTCGACAATGATTCAGCACCGACGAATGTTCCACCTGCGAGGTGATAATGTGCCGCTTGCCCGGATTGGCTTTGAGCGCCGCCTGCATCGCCGCGTTATTGCTCTCCGTTGCGCACGACGTGAAAATGATCTCCCGCCCGCTTGCGCCAATCAATTCCGCCATCTGCGCCCGCGCCGTTTCGATCACGCCCTTGAGCTTTGCTCCGAACTTGTACGTGCTGGACGGATTGCCCCATTCGGAAGTCAGGTAAGGCGTCATTGCTTCCAGCACTTCCGGAGCAATCGGCGTTGTGGCGTTATGGTCCAGGTAGATCACTTGGTTGGCGGATTGTAGTCAGTGATGCAAACCAGCAGCAAGGGTCCGCGTATCCAGAAATCACGTTAGCGAGCGGGTTGGTGATTGCGGTCGTTGAAGCCGGCTGAAGCCCGCGCTCCGGGGCGCGACATTCATGCCGCTTCCAACATTCAACGCCGCTGGCGATGACGAAGAATTCCGGCCAGGGAAAGGGGCGGTTCTGTGCGTGTTTTGGGTTGTTTGGCGGCGATGAATCCGTTGGCGAATGCCGCTGGTCTTGCTACGTTCGCAGTATGTTCAATGAACACCTGATCCTGTTGGGCGGGCTGGCGCTCATCATCAAGGGCGGGGATTTCTATGTGGCAGCGGCCATCAGGCTGGCGGAATTCCT
>DAOLDN010000398.1:0-3840 GCA_035327385.1 Verrucomicrobiota bacterium
AGAAACTCGTTCTTGTCATCCTTTCGTGTGAACGAAGCGACGTCCGCTGAAGCGGTGTTTTGCAGCCAGGCGACCTGTTCGTTGCGGAACGCCGCGTGTTCCTTGCGCAGTTGAATCAGGTTGCGATAAATGGAACGCAGCGCGGGACGGCCCGGCGGCGTCCAATAGATCGGCAGCTTCTCGAACAACGCCGGATCGGCGGAATCGGTGGAATCGCCGACTTCCATGCCGTTGTAGAACAGCGGCACCCCGTCGAGGGTCAACATCAACACCTGGGCCGCCAGGGCTCCGGGCGCTCCAAATCGCGAAATCCAGCGGACGTTCTCGTGATTGTCCGTGAAGCGCAGGTGCAATGAGCCGGCCGGGAACTGGTTGAGCGTGGTTTCCCACGACAGCTTCAAATGATACGCGGGAGCGATGCCGCTCATCACGCGGTTCAACGCCGAGTTCATCGCGCCTGAATTGTCCATGTTGAACGCCTTTGCCAGCAGTTTAGGCGACGCGGTGGCGTCGGCCAGCATGATCATCTCCGGATGCACCGCTTCCAGTTGTTCGCGGGCGTTCTCCCAGAATTCGATCGGCACGGTGAACGCCACGTCGCAGCGGAATCCGTCCACTTGATATTCCTTCAACCAGTGCTTCAACATCTCGATCATGTAGCTGCGCAACGCGGGATTCTCATAATCCAGCGCTGCCACGTCGCTCCAATCGGGATTCGGCGGGATGATCTTTCCGTCGGCATCCTTCTTGTAGAATTCCGGGTGCTGTTTGACCAGCACGCTGTCCCAGGCCGTGTGGCCGGCGACAATGTCCAGAATCACCTTCATGCCCCGCTGATGCGCTGCGGCGATGAGTTTCTTCAAATCGTCGGGCGTTCCGTAATCCGGATTGACCGCGTAATAATCGCGCACGGCATACGGGCTGCCGATGCTGCCCTTCTTGTTGATCTGGCCGACGGGATGAATGGGCATCAACCACAGGATGTCCACGCCCAGGTCCTTCAATTCGTCGAGGCGCGCGGTGATGGCGTTGAACGTTCCCTCCACTGAAAAATTGCGCGGAAAAATCTCATAAACCACGGCGCTTTTCAGCCAGTCCGGCGATTGGCGGACGACCGAATTGGTGGAGTTGGCGACGCTGTCGAGGGGTGCGACGCCGATGAATAACAGGGCCAGCAATGCGACGGCGGCACGACGGAATGCGGACGGGAGGGTTTTCATAGTGTGAGGAGATTGTGAACGATTGTCGGGAAACATCCACCGCACATTTGTGCGGTCACGCGGAACGTTGCAGAGGAAGGAAATGCCGTCGAAAAGCCGGGAGACGACCGCGTGCGCAGCGTCGGGTTCATGGCCACAGACGTTACGCCGAAGTGAACTGGTGCCAAGCGTGTTATGGCCGCTAGCGTTGAGGCTTTTTGAATCATGCCGCATACACACCCGCGTCGCGTTCGGGATAGCTTTCATAAATGTGCTCGAAAAGGGCCGAACACTTTTGCTCGTAAAGCGGTTTGTCGTAGGCGCGGGGCAGTCCGGCGTCGAGGACGTCTTGGATGGCGAGCTGGAGTTGGGAGCGTGCCGCCGCCTTTTGCCGCCAGTTTAGGACGAGCAGTTGTTTCAAACGGTCCAGCAAAACACGCGCGACTTTCTTCACCTCGGCGCGCTCGGCTTCGCTCAACTCGGGCGCGGGACGCGTGAGGATGTCGAAGATGACCAACTGTTCTTCGGTCATGTTTTCGCGCACATGACGTTGTTGCTCCTCGCTGAGGTTGCGACTCAACTTTAACAACTCGGCAAACAGATCCTCAATGTTCCGGCTGCCAGCATTGTAACTCTCAATCAATTCCTCGAACTTGTCGGCGAAATCAGCGCGCGTCTTGTTCAGGCGAATCAGCTTTTCCAATTCGGCGCGAATCGCGGCCTTGAGGACTTCGAGATCGGTATTCTTGTGCTTGGACTCCTTGAACTTTGCTGCGAGTGCAGCGAAATCAATCTTCGACAGGTCCATGACCGGCGCCGGCTTCGCGGGCATATCCACGCCGGTAATCGACGAATCAAGCAGCTTGCCGATTTCTCCCATGACTTCCGTGATGTCCGCCGGATTGGGATTCAGCTTGGCCCGGATGGCGTCGGCGATGGCGGTGAGGCAGGCGACTCGTCCAGAGAACTCCAGCGCGGCGGGGGCGGGCTTCACCCCGCCATAGAGCGTGGTCACGATCCGCTCATGGCCGAAGAACTCGCGTCGCAGCGGGTCGGGCGAAATGAGCGCGTTGACGGCGTCATCAATCCGCTGCAACCGCTCCAAGCTGCCGGCGGTCAGTTGCTCGATGGCGGGAAGAATCACCTGGCGTGTGGCGCAAAAGGTCGTCGCCGCGTCAATCGCCTTGCGCAGGTCGGCGACCAACTTGGCCTTATCCTTCACCGGGTTCTTGCCGTCCTTGCCTGCGCCATAGATGGCCAGCGCCTTTTCCAGCGAGGCAAAGACGTTCGCATAATCCACGATCATGCCGCTGTGCTTGCCGGGGAACACGCGGTTGGCCCGCGCGATGGTTTGCATCAGCGTGTGATTCCGCATCGGCTTGTCGAGATACACGGTGGAACAGCTCGGCGCGTCGAAACCGGTCAGCCACATGGCGCAAAGGAACACCAGGCGCAGCGGGTCGGTGGTGTCCTTGAACTTCTCATCCAGCGCCTCGTCATTCATCCGATGGCGGTGCGGCACGATGTCTAGCCTATGCTTCTTCATCTGCTCGATTTCGTTCTGGCCGGGCGAGACGATCAGCGCCATGTCCGTCGTGGTCAAAACCCGTAACCGCTCCAGCAATTCGTTCCTCTTGTCCTCGGTCAGGTCGTAGCGGCCCAACTGCTTCTTCGCCAGCGCGGTTTCCATTTCCCAATACTTTCGCACCTTGTCGTGCATCTTGAGCGCGGTGGCCTTGTCGATGGACACCACCATCGCCTTGCCGACGAAGCCGCGCCCGAGGAAATGCCGCACGATGTCCTGGGCCACCGTCTCCAGCCGGTCGTCGCGCGTCAGAATGTGATATTGCCGGCTCAACTCCCGTTCGAGCTTAGCTTCCTGTTCGGGGTCGAGTTCCGCCGCCTCGATGAGGTTGTAGATGTCCTCGTTCAGGTCCGGGTTAACGAGCTGCAACTCCGGCGTGCGGTTCTCGTAGAAGAGCGGCACGGTCGCGCCGTCCTCGACGGATTGTTGGAAGTCGTAGATGGACACGTAATCGCCGAACACGTCCTTCGTCCGTTCCTCGCCGGCGATGAGCGGCGTGCCGGTGAAGGCCAGGAACAGCGCCTTGGGCAGCGCCGCCCGCATGTTCAACGCCAGCGTGTCGTATTGACTGCGATGTGCTTCGTCGGTGAGCACAATCACGTCAGGCCGGTCGCAGAGCAGCTCCGGTGTCTGGAATTTGTGGATGAGCGTGAACACGTAGCGATGATTCCCGCGCAGCAATTCCCGCAGATGCGCGCCGCTCGCGGCGTGGCACTGGTCGCCCTCGGTTTCGCTCACCGCGCCGGCGGCCTTGAACGTCTTGGCAATCTGGTCGTCCAGCTCCACGCGGTCGGTCACGACCACGAACGTCCAGTTGCCCGCCACCTTGCGCAGCACCTTCTGCGCGAAGAACACCATCGAGAAACTCTTGCCGCTGCCCTGCGTCTGCCAGAACACACCGCCGCGACCGTGCCCCAGCTTGCGCGCGGCCAGCATCGAGGCGATGGCGTTGTTTACGCCGAGGAACTGGTGATTCTGCCCGATGATTTTCACCAGCCCGGCCTTGTGCTCCGAGAACAGGGTGAAATTCTCCACCAGGTCGAGCAGCCGCGACTT
>DAOLDN010000399.1:0-3836 GCA_035327385.1 Verrucomicrobiota bacterium
GGATCCATGCGGTTGAATTGGGACGGAACAAACGCAGAGACGCCGAGAACGCGGAACGGCACAGAGAATTGCTTTCAGGATGCGATCACCAAACGGTGCGTTGTCAGTGAACAGTTTCCCTCGGCATTACTCGGCGGCCTTTGCGCCTCGGCACTTCTCCGGTGGTTTCTCAACTGCATTGGTTCGGCTCAGAAGAATTTCCACGCCTCGCCGCCCTTCCAGACAACGTAGCAGCCGAGCAGGAAGTTGGTGATGGCGTGCGCCGTCATTGCGTCACCCAGCCGGCCCTTGCGGATCACCAGCCATTGATACGCCATGCCGCAAAGGATGCCGGGCAGCCATTGAAAGTGCATCGCGCCGAACAGCACCGACACGAGCACGAACGAGACGCCGTCGAAACACCGGAGCGGCACTTTCATGAAATCGTATTTGATGACGTAGCGATAGACGAATGAACGGTAGAAAACCTCCTCCAATGGCGGAACGATGATGGTCATTCCAAAAATTCGGATCACGATCAAAGCCCACGCCACCAGTGAATTCTCGCCGAACCGCGCGAATGGATTCCAGATGCTCTCCGGCGTGTCCTGCATGAGGATATGGTTTTTGGGATAAAACGGGTCCATTCCGACCCATGCCACAAATATCACAACCCCCACCACCACGGCCTCCCAACTGAACGCCCAGCGCATCTCCGTCACAAATGAGCGCATTTCCCAGATGAGCCACGCGCCAACCAGGACTTTGAGTGCATAGAGCCAGAACTTCCAGTCCTCGCCCATGAAACCGCCCAGAGTGGTGATGATGCAAAACACCACAAACGGCATCACGCGGGCGTAAATGGGTGAGGCCTCGAACTTCCGTCTCAGTTGATTCATCGGGCGGAGAGTTTCCGTATCATTCCGCCAACGTCAACACATTCGTCACGCCTTCTTTCACCACCGTGACACCATCACGAGTGATGGAAAGAACACGAAAACCCGAGTAACTGTCGCCCACCAGCACCGTTTTGGTGTTCAACACGGCGGAAGGCCGCGTGGGATTGAAGAAAATGCCGCGAACGATTGGCAGCGCGGGCTTTGGGGGAACGACTTCCACCGGCGCCACAAGCGCGGCCTCGTTCGTCATTGTCGCAGTGGTCGCGGCAACGGGCATCGTGACCACGGCGGCCTGCGCGGGCACGGGCGGCGTCGCGTTAGCTTGAACAGCGGGTTGCGGCGCGGGCGCAGGTACAACCGCCACGGGTTGGACCGCTGGCTGCGGTGCTGGCGTTGACACAACCGGCTGTGCGGCTTGCGGAACGACCTCCGGCGCGGGCTGTCTGGCGTTGACGGTCACAGCCCCTTTCCCGCCGCGCTGGCTCAGTGCGATCCCGATGAAAAGCCCGCCGCCCACCAGCAGCACCACGATCAATACCGGCAGCAACAGATTGGAACTGTTGCGGTGCGCCACTGCCGTCGCTTCCACGGGCCGCAACGCGTGCGACACCTCGGCTGGCGTTGTCGCCGGTTGCGAATGTTTGGCGCGTCGCAGCGCGTCGTTAATGAGGCTCATGCGTTGATGTTTCCTTCCAGTTCGCGAATGGCGCGGCCCACCATGCGCCAGTCAATGCGATAGGTCTGGCTCACGTAACCGGCCAGCAGCGCCTTGTCGCAGAGCGCGTTGACCAGTCGCGGAATGCCGCCGCTGTAACCATGCACGCGCCACAAGGCTGGTTGCGTGAAATACGGGCCGCCCTTCGCACCGGAAACTTCCAGCCGATGCCGTATGTAGTGGCTGACCTCGTGGCGGTTCAACGGCTGCAAATGATAACGCACCGTGATGCGCTGCCGAAGCTGGCGCAGTTTGGGATTGTTCAAGCGGTCGCGCAACTCGGGCTGGCCCATCAACACGATCTGTAGCAGCTTGCGATTGTCCGTTTCCAGGTTCGACAGCAGCCGCACCTGCTCCAGCAGTTCGTCCGTGAGATCCTGCGCCTCGTCAATAATCAGCACCGCATCCCGGCCCTGCTCCACGAGCGACAGCAAAAACAGGTTGATGGCATCCAGGATTTCCAGACGGTCGAGACCTGTGACGTTCAGGCCGAACTCCATCGCGATGGCCTTCATCAGGCCGTCCGCGTCGAGCACGGGATTGAGTATCAGCGCGGTGGAGAAATGGCCGTCGAGCTTTTCCATCATGGCTCGGCACAAGGTGGTTTTTCCCGCGCCGACTTCGCCCGTGAGCTGGACAAAACCCTTGCGCTCGCGAATGCCGTAAAGCAGGTGATTGAACGCTTCACGATGTTTCGCGCTGTAAAAAAGGAATCTCGGGTTCGGAGTGATGTCGAACGGAGATTCGGTCAGGCCATAATAATCCTGATACACAACCGCTTTTTAGCAGATACAGTGCCGGTGGGAAGCAAAAGTAAGCCGCTGTTTTCAGGCCCAAAAGGCCTCAAAATCCAAAACGTTTCACCAGCAAGTCGTCAAACCCGTCCAAGAGTGTTGAAAAATGGAACGCGGGCTTGCTTGAATTTGTCGAACGGCGGTCACTCGTCGGAAACGGAGTGCGGAATGTTTTCTCTCGCGCCGGGCCTACTGCACATCCTCGCCCAGTTCCACGTTCCAGTAGGCAAGGTCCACGAAGTGTTTCCAACTGTCGTGATGATGGAGGCTGAAGTTGATCTGGACGAATGGTCGCCACTTGGGCCGTTTGGGCTTGCGAACGAGATGCATGCCGGCCTCCTGCGGTGTGCGGTTCGCCTTGCGCGTGTTGCACTCGATGCAAGAACAGACAATGTTCTCCCAACTGGTCGGCCCGCCGCGATCGCGCGGGATGACATGATCGAGATTCAAATCCTTCCGGTCAAATTCACCGCCGCAATACTGGCAGGTGTTCTTGTCGCGTTCAAAGATGTTGTGCCGGGTGAACTTGACCTCCTTTTTCGGCAGGCGGTCATAGACCAACAGCAGAATTACGCGGGGCACGCGGATGCGGAAGGAGATCGTGTGAATGGATTCCGGGTGCGGTGCCTGTTGGGAAAAATCGTGCCATTCCTCGAAATCGTAGGTCTGAAAGGATCCGTCCTGCGCTCCAAAAACGACCTGCGCGTGACCTTGAAAGAGGAGAGTCAGAGCGCGCCGGGCTGTGCAGACGTTGACCGCCTGCCAAAGCCGGTTCAAAACCAGCACATGTTGGTTCAAGGCCGCACTCATGGCTCACCAAACTTGCGGGGACGCTACAAAAACGGAGCGACCCTGTCAATGCCGCCGCAAGATCGGTGAGGGCGCAGGTGTGGTTAAAAGTGGCTGAGGCGTCCCGGTCTCCTTCTCGTTCTCGTGCGTCGCCTTTCCAGCGCGGCCACGGTTTCGATTGGAACGCTCTAATTGTTGGCAGGCGACGGCGGACTTTGCTGTTCGGGTGTGGAAGGCTCTTGTTGCGATTCTGTCAGCGCCAGTTGCTCCGGAGGCGTGGTCGCCAATCCAGCTTCGGCTGTCAGCGGAGCGGGCGGCTTTTCGATGGCGATGCGGCGCAGTTCATCCGCCGCCGGCAAATCCTCCAGTCCGGCAAGACCGAAATACTCCAAAAACAACACCGTCGTGCCGTAGGTCGTCGGACGGCCAACGACATCGGCGCGACCCACAGCCTCCACCAAACCACGCTCAAGCAACGTCTGCATCACACCGTCAACGGACACGCCGCGAATCTGCTCCACCTCCGCTCGCGTCACCGGCTGGCGATAGGCGATGATGGCCAGCGTTTCCAGTGCGGGGGCAGAGAGTCTGGCGGGTTTGGCTTTGACGCCGACCAGCGCCTTGAGCCACGGCGCGAATTCCGGTTGCGTGACGAACTGC
>DAOLDN010000400.1:0-3831 GCA_035327385.1 Verrucomicrobiota bacterium
GACGGCCAGCATCGCCGGCTCGCGACTTTCGACACCATCCTCATTTCGCGCCCTGACCATGAAAGTGTAATCGCCCGGCGGCAATTTGGAATAACGCGCCACTCGCGAATCGCCGGCGTCGAGCCAGTCGGTTTCATAACCGTCCATGCGATAGCTGAAGCGCGCGCGGTCCGCGGCGGCAAGATTGAGACTGGTGTAGTGGATTTCCAGTTGTTCACGCCGGGGCGGGATGACGATTTTGCCGGCTGGCATCACGCGCAATGCGTTGGTCATTTGCTCCGACCCGGAGACGAGCACGGATTCGATCACCACCGGAGGCGGATTGGGATTGGGGCTCAGGCGTTCCGCGTCCACGGAAACCAGACCCTTGATGGTGGGAAACCACAAACGTCCGTCCGCCGTGCGACACGCTCCCGGTTGCGAGCCTTGCGTACATTCGCGCGTCGGAAGGCCGTCGTCTTCGCCATAGATTCGCACCGGCAATTTTCCGGCTCCGCCGGTCGCGAACTCGTTCAACGATTTCTTGGAAATACGCATCAGTCCGGAGTTCGATCCGATCCACAAGAAACCCTCGCCGTCCTCGACCAGGTATCCGATGCCGTTGCTGCAAAGTCCGTCGCGCGTGGTGTAACGGGTCCATTTGCCGTTGTGAAAGCGCGCCAGGCCGCTGCCAAACGTGCCGACCCACAGCACACCGTCGCCATCCAACAACAACGACGAAATATCGTCGCTCGGCAGGCCGGTTTGGGATTTGCGGAATGTTTCAATCTTGTCCGCCCCCAGCCGGTTCAACCCGCCGCCCACCGTGCCAACCCAAATGCCGCCGCTCCCGTCATCGGCTATCGCGCGCGCGGCATCGGAGGACAATCCGTCGCGCGTTGTGTAGGTTTTCCACTCGCGCTCGTCCCAACAGACCAGGCCGTGTTGTGTCCCAAACCAAAGTCTTCCGCCCCGGTCCTGGTGAATCGCCAGCACACTTTGCTGAAGAGCCTCCACCGTGAACGCCGGTCGAAAGAACCCCGTCTCGTCATCAAACAGGTACAATCCGCCCCATGTTCCCGCCCACAATCTCTGGCGATTATCCATGAACACCGACCACACGTTCAGATTGAACAATCCTTCCGCGAATCCATATCCGCGACTCTCACCATTCTTTTGATGGACGGCGCCTTCCCCGTTCAAGCCCATCCACAAACCGCCCTCACCATCGGCAGACACGGATTGCACGACGGACTTTCGCGATTCCGGCACAACAGAGAAGGAACTTCGTCGCACACGATTCAAACCGCCTCCGTCCGTTCCCACCCACAAGCTGCTCTCGTCATCCAGGCACAAAGACAACACCCAGTCATGGGAAAGTCCGTTGGTGCTGCTGATCCGCGTGAAACCGCCCACGGCATCGAACCAATACACGCCGTCGCCCAGCGTGCCGACGATGAGGTTGCCGCGTTCGTCCTCGCACGCGGTCGCCGGCGGCGCGTCCGCGCGCCACGGATAATCGCCAAGATCGCGGACAAGGCGGTTCGTCACCCAGAACTGAACGCGACCGTCCGCCAGCCGCCAACAACCGCCGTTTTTTGCCGCGAGCAAGAAATCCACCTGCATCGGTTGCGCGTTCTCCACGGGGGGAAGCTGGCTTGTGTCCGATTCGTTGCGCGACGCCAGTTGAAACAACACGCCCTGCGTTCCCACCCACAACGGGCCGTCTTTCTCCGCCGCCAACACTCGGGTGGCGCTGTAAAATTCCGAACCCAAACGCGCCGCGTTCAACCGTCCGTCCCGGTAGCGGTACAATTTGCCATTCGCCGTGTACAACCACACCGCACCGCCGGAATCCTCGCAAATGGACATCAACCGCCCCTCGCGTCCGCCGTCCCCGATGCCCAGATTCGCCACCACTCCCTCGCGCACAAGGGCGACACCGGCCGTTTCCGTTCCGAGCCAGAGATCCGACCGGCTGTCTTCAAAAACGCGCACGATGCGGCTGCCGCCCAGGCCCGGCGTGTTGGCCTCGTCAAACACCGTGAACGTCACCCCGTTAAACCGCACCAACCCGTTGAGCGTGCCCAGCCACAGGTAGCCGTCGCGCGTCTGCGTCAAGGAAATCACCGAGCTCTGGGGCAAACCCTCCTTGATGCCCCACGTATGAATGATGAACGAACCCGCGTCCAGGGCGTTCGTGGAGGGAGAATTCGTCAAGCCCGATACACTCTGACAAACAACGCAGCAGACAAACGCTGCAATCGCTGCTATGAATCGGAACTTCGGCATGCGCGATTTTTTGGGAGACGCGACCCGGTGTAAAGACGATTAACCGTTTTCAGCGCCCCCGCTCCGCGCTTTCAATTTGCCGTACGCAAAATTCAATCTACGATTCCGTCGAAGTGCTCAACCTCGAACAACTATCCGCACTGCTGGCCGAACACCGCGCCGCCGCTGCCGCGAGCGTGAGGAAATTCTCCATCGGCGGCAGACAATTTGATTTCAACACGCGCCCCGCCATCATGGGCGTTGTCAATCTGTCCGCCGACTCGTGGTATCGGGAAAGCGTCTGTCTGACGTCGGAAAGCGCCGTTCAGCGGGGAAGGGTTCTCGCCGCACAGGGCGCGGCCATCGTGGACGTGGGCGCGGAATCCACACTGGCCCACGCCGCGCGGCTCGATGACGCGGGTCAGAACAGCAGATTGCTGCCGGTCATCAGGGCGTTGCGTGCCGACAACATTCTTGTCTCGGTCGAGACTTACCAGCCCGCCGTCACTCGGGCCTGTCTGGAAGCGGGGGCCAATGTCCTGAACCTCACCGGAACGGAGGCCAGTGCCGAACTGTTTCGCATGGTGGCGGACCATGACGCCGCGGTCATCGTTTGTTTCGTGCAGGGGAGCAATGTCCGCGACGTTGGCGACTTCGACCTCGCCGCCGATCCGATTCCGATGATGCGCGAATTCTTCGCGCGCCAGATTGAACTGGCGGAACGCAACGGCGTGAAAAAAATCTTCATGGACCCCGGCCTGGGTTTTTACTATCGCAATCTTCAGGACAGCGCCGTGCGGGTTCGCCATCAGATGAACGTGTTCCTGAACTCGTTCCGGTTGCGGGAACTGGGTTATCCCGTCTGCAATGCCCTGCCCCACGCCTTTGAGTATTTTGGAGAAGAAGTCCGGTGCGCCGAACCGTTCTTCGCGGTGCTGGCCGCGTTGGGCAAAACCGACCTGTTCCGCACTCACGAAGTTCCGCGCATCAAAGCCGTGCTGGACACGATGCGGGTGTATTGATCTCGCAAAAACACGCCGTCCCGCCCGCTACCGCGTGCGCCGACAGAGAAAAACACCCTCCTCGTCCGATGTCGTGATCCATTGCTCCATCACTCCAATGCCGTGTCGGGCCAGCACATTTTTCACCTGCTCCGCTGTGTAACGATACGAGAAAAACAAACGGATGGAATCGCCCGCGTCGAAACGGAATCGTTGCGCGTCAACGTCCGCGTTCCGGCGGCGGTGAAAATGAAATCGCGCCACAACGCGCCGCAAACCAAGCGCGCCCTTCTCCACTGAGAATAACAGCCGCCCGTCTCCTTCATCCACTCCGAGATCGTGCAGAAACGTCATCAACCAGTCGCGCGTCAATGCGTTGTCGTATTGCGGAAGGATTCGTTTCATGCCCGCGTCATAATCGAAGCCCGGCGCGAGGTTCGCGCTGAAGAGCAGCCAGTCTTCGCGACGGATCAACGACGCCAGTTTCGGCAGGATCATCTGCGGTTCGAAGTTGGGTATCATGCCGAAGAAAGTCAAAATGCGTGCCGCGTGCCGCGTGATGCGTGTTGAAAAAGCCGCG
>DAOLDN010000401.1:0-3828 GCA_035327385.1 Verrucomicrobiota bacterium
GGGCGCAATCATCCGGGCCCGGGCGCAAAGGTTCTCCACCCTGGTGGAAAACGCCGCACGCGGTAAAGCGGCGGCCACCACACCCGCCGCACGCAGTTGACGCCTGCGGACATCGTTGTCAGCCGGAAGTTTATCCCGGACAATCCAGTGCCGGCTTGTCATCAGTGGGCGTCAGAGTATTGTTACGTTGGTTTTGGAAGGGCGGAGAATCGCTCGTGGCGAAAGTCGCGGGAGGAAAGTCCGAACACCGCAGGGCGCGATGCCGCGTAACTCCGAAAGCATTCGGAGATACACGCGGGAGGCGACGGCGAGAGCCGTCCCGACGGAAAGTGCCACAGAAAACAGACAGCCTTCCCAATGTCCGAAAGGAACGAGGGACGGTGATGGTGAAAAGGTGCGGTAAGAGCGCACCGCCCGTCGAGCAATTGGCGGGGCACGGAAAACCCCATCGGGTGCAAGGCCAAATAGGGAACCCCGGAGCGGCCCGCTCCACGTTGCGCGAAAGCGCGACGGGTTCCGGGTATCGGTCGCTAAGACAAATGATTCTCTCCGCTCCGCAAGGAGCGCAGACAGAACTCGGCTTACAGCCCTTCCAAAACCATTTCGCCGGTCAATTCCTCCGCTCCACCACCGCTGCCGGGCCCGCGTTGCCCAAACGATCAATCGGCGTCAACGCGATCACGTCCGGCCGCTCCGTGCCAAGAATCCTTGTGGCGGTGACGCCTTCGATGAACTCCGTGCGCCAGGTGCCGCCGGAACGCGTCTGCAACACGTAACGCGCCACCCGTTCGCCAGTCGCGGGTCGGACGTTGAACCTGAGGTTGTCGCTCGCACCCGTGAATGTCAGGACGGGCCTGTTGGTCACTCCCCTGCCCGCCCACGGGATTGCGGGAACGATTGCCACACTCGCATACGGGCCGCGCTTCAGGGCCGTCCGCAATTCCTCGCTGCCGGACAGACCTTTCATCTGATAATGAATGTGCCCGGCGCTGACGGGCTGTTTGGACGACAGCCGCACCTGTTCCACGATTTCGGAAGGTTGCCAGCCTTCGAGCACTTTGTAGGTATAAAGTCCCGGCCAAATGTGACGGCGTTTCGGGTTCTGGCTGTTCCACCAGTTCAACAAGGCCGTGAAGCTTTGTTCCTGGCGGTCAATCGGCCAGTAAAGCTGGGGCGAAAAATAATCCACCCAGCCATTGGTCAGCCAAAGTCTCGAATCAGCGTAAATCAACGCGTAATTGTCGCTGCCGCGGATTTGTGGCGGATGGCCGGGCCTCCAGATGCCGTGAGGGCTGACACCGAACTTCACCCACGGTTTAGCCGCCTTGATGGAATTGTAGGCGCGCTCAATGAAACGATTCACGTTCTGCCGCCGCCAGTCGTCCCGGCTGAGACCGGAATTCGCGCCGTGCTTTCTCCAACTCGAATCATCGGGAAACGGAATGTTCCGCCCGTTGGAATCCTTCACCGGATCGGGATAGAAATAATCGTCGAAATGAATTCCATCCACATCGTAACGGCGGACCACATCCATCACCACGTTCATGATGTGGTCTTGAACCTCGCGCTCGCCCGGATCCAGCCACAGGTAACGACCATAGCGTTTGACCAGGTGCGGCTGCGTTTTGCTGATGTGATTCGTTGCGATGACCGACTTGTTGGAATGATGCAGAGCGCGATAGGGATTGAACCAGGCGTGCAGTTCCAGCCCGCGCTTGTGCGCCTCGGTGACTGCGAACTCCAGCGGATCGTAATACGGTTGCGGCGCCCCGCCCATCGTTCCCGTAATGTATTCGGACCACGGCTCGATTTTGGACGCGTACAATGCGTCGCAGGCCGGCCTGACCTGAAACACGATGGCGTTGAGTTTCAACGCCGCCGCGCGATCCAGCAAAGTTAGCAGTTCGGCCCTCTGCTGCGCGACGGTCAATCCGGGTTTGGACGGCCAGTCAATGTTGGCCACCGTGGCGATCCACGCCCCGCGAAACTCGCGCGGCAATTGCGGAGGAACGACGGAAGACGGCTCATACACCGCACCAACCGATGACGCACTGAAAAAAACACCCAGCATCAACATCCAGGCTCCAGAGAAGCTCACAACTCCAAGCTTCGATCCCGCCATCGTTCGCAAGATATCGGAGATTGAGGCCTGGAACTTCTCTGGAGCTTGGAGCTTGGAGCTTGGAGCGTTACGGCACATTGTCATGTTCGGGTCATTGTGGTTGCTGACGCGACAAGTTCAAAGAAATTCACATCAAAACGAGGTTCATCTTCGCCCCAGCCGCCGATTCGCACAAACATGCGGTAGCGCAGGAGGTTCTGAACGAGCAGAATCTGTTCACACTTGAACTGTCAGACGCAACAATCGGTTTCGTCCGCTGGCATGGCGCAGTCTTTTGCCTCCAGCCGTCGCGGCTTCGTCCCATCGCCGCAGTCTGAGATAGGACACTCCAACCTGATCCACATTCCATGACCACACAACGACCGCGGCTTTCCTTCTGGCAGATCTGGAACATGAGCTTCGGCTTCTTTGGCATCCAGTTCGGCTGGGGATTGCAGATGGCCAACATGAGTTCCATCTATCAATACCTCGGCGCGGAGGAATCCGACATCGCCTTTCTCTGGCTGGCCGCGCCGCTGACGGGATTGATCGTGCAGCCCATAGTGGGTTATTTCAGTGACCGAACCTGGTGCGGACTTGGGCGGCGAAGGCCGTATTTTCTGGTCGGCGCGATTCTTTCCAGTCTGGCGCTGATCGCCATGCCCAATTCGCCGTCGGTGTGGATGGCGGCGGGTTTGTTGTGGATACTCGACGCGAGCATCAACATCACCATGGAGCCGTTCCGGGCGTTCGTGGGCGACATGCTGCCCAAGGAACAGCGCAAGAGCGGTTTTGCGATGCAAAGCCTGTTGATCGGACTGGGCGCTGTGTTGTCCTCCGCGTTGCCCTGGATGCTGACCAACTGGTTCGGCGTCACCAGCGAGGGCGGCAACGGGAAAATCCCGCACACGGTTCAACTGGCGTTTTACACCGGCGCATTCGTTTTCTTCCTCGCGGTGCTTTATACAATCTTCACCACGAAGGAATACCCGCCCGACGACCTCGCTGCGTTTGAAAAACACAAGGCCGAAACGGCCGGTGTCGGCCGTGCGTTTGTGGAGATTTTTTCCGGCATCGCCTCAATGCCCAAGACAATGCGACAACTCGCCGTGGTGCAGTTTTTCACCTGGTTCGGGTTGTTTTGCATGTGGATCTATTTCGTTCCGGCTGTGGCGACGAAGATTTTTGGAGGCGCGCCCGGCAGTCCGGAATATCAGCGGGGCAGCGAATGGGGCGGTGTATGTTTCTCCATCTACAACGGCACGGCGTTCGTCTTCGCGTTCGTTCTGCTGGCTCTGGTGCGCAGGTTTTCGGCGCGTTCGATCCACCGCGTTTGTCTTATTTGCGGCGGCGTTGGATTGATCCTGGTCACGGTTTTGCAGCAGCAAAACCCGCTGATTGTCTCGATGCTTCTGGTCGGCGTGGCGTGGGCGAGCATTCTTTCGATGCCCTACGCCATGTTGGCCAACGCGATCCCGGCGTCGAAGATGGGTTTCTACATGGGCGTGTTCAACTTCTTCATCGTCATCCCGCAGATCATCGCGTCGCTCGGACTGGGTTTGCTGCTCAAACATCTGCTGGGCGACAACCCGATGAACGCCGTGCTGCTCGGCGGCGGCTCGATGGTGCTGGCGGGGTTGTGCGTCAGTTTTTTGTCCAAGGAATAGGACCACTGCGGCGGATCGCAGTCTTGACCGGCAAAGTGGCTTAGGATATCTCGGTGCCCC
>DAOLDN010000402.1:0-3825 GCA_035327385.1 Verrucomicrobiota bacterium
CGCCCAGGTGTTTGTGGCTCGCGCCGGTGGCGATGATGATCGTCTTTGCCTCCACCGTCTCGCCGTCCACGGTCAACACAAACGGTTGCTTCGACAAATCCACCGCCTCGACGATGGAGCCGAACCTGGTTTTGGCACCGAACCGTTCGGCCTGTTTCTGCATGCGGGTCATCAGTTCAAAGCCGTCAATGCCTTCGGGGAATCCGGGGAAGTTCTCGACAATGGTGGTGGTGGTGAGCAATCCACCGGGTTGCGTGCCTGTGAGGACGAGCGGGGCGAGATTGGCGCGCGCGGTGTACAGCGCCGCAGTCCAGCCCGCGCAGCCCGATCCGATGATGACGACATTTTCCATAAGGACGCGAAAGGTAGATTTGGCGTCGCCCAATGGCAAGCGCCGGATGTTTATCGCCGAATTTTCGGCTGGCACGGCTTGTGGCCGTCGCGCCGCTTGCAGTTTCCTTGCGGGACAGTAATCTAGCGCCATGCGTTTCATTGGAACGGTCATCGAGAAGTTGCAGCGCCATCCCAAGCGGCTTGTGTTCCCCGAGGGAACGGAGCCGCGTATCTTGCAGGCCGCGCGGCAGTTTTACGCGCTGCGACTGGGAGCGCCCATCCTGCTGGGCGACCGCGGCAAGGTGAAGGAGGTGGCCGAGGCGCTGAACATTTCGCTGGAGGGGATCCGCATCATCAATCCGGAACAAAGCGAGGAACTGGACAGTTTCACGCGCCGTTTTCTCGCGTTGCGAAGGGAAAAGGGCATCAAAGCCGCCGAAGCGAGAGAGGCGATGATCAAGCAGAATTATTTTGGAGCAATGATGGTGGCGATGCGTCAGGCAGACGGATTGGTCTCCGGCGTCAGTCACATCACGGGCAGCGTGCTGAGGCCGTTGTTCCAGATCATCAAGGTCGCGCCGCATCAGCCGGTGGCTTCCAGTTGCATGGTGATGGAGGTGGAAGACACGCGCTTCGGCGAAAACGGCGTGCTGTTCATGGCGGATTGCGGCGTCATCGCCGAACCCACCGTCGAACAACTGGCGGACATCGCCGTCTCCACGGCGCAATTCGCACATCATCTGCTCAACACCCGTCCGCGCGTCGCCATGCTCTCGTATTCAACCAAGGGCAGCGCCACGCATCCGTCCATCGGCCGGGTGCAGGCCGCCACCGCCCTCGCGCGCCAGAAGGCCGAGAAACGCGGCTTGCAGGCCGACTTCGATGGCGAAATGCAGGTGGACGCGGCCATCAGCCCGGAGATCGCCGAACGCAAACTGCACGACAGCAAGGTGGCGGGTCGCGCGAACGTGCTGATTTTTCCTGACCTCAATTCCGGCAACATCGCCAGCAAACTGGTGCGCCACATCGGTCGCGCCAACGCCTACGGCCAGATCCTTCTCGGCCTGGACCGTCCCGCAGCCGACGTTTCGCGCGGGTCGAATGCCCACGACATTCTCGGCGTCGCAGCCATCGTGGGCGTTCAGGCCATCGGCTATTCGTCATTGTATCCCGGTGCGGGTGAAACCATTCCCTGCGACGCCTGAAAACCGATGCTGGAAGCGATCCCGCTCTTGTTTCAACCCGCAGAATCGAAGTGAACACCACCACGCCCCGCGTTTTCATCGCCGCCACCCGTCAGAACGACGGCAAAACCACGACGTCCCTCGGCCTCATCGCCGCGCTGCAAAGCCACTTTCCCCGCATCGGCTACATCAAACCCGTCGGCCAGCGATTTGTTGAAATCGAGGAACAGAAGATTGACGAGGACACGGTGCTCATGGACGCCGTGTATCGTCTCAATTGTCCGCTGGTGGACATGAGTCCCATCGCCGTCGAACCCGATTTCACGCGCAAGTATCTTGAAGTCGCACGCAACGACGCCCTTGTCCGCCGCATCCAGAAGGCGTTCGACCGCGTGGCATGGGAAAAGGATTTCGTGCTGTGCGAAGGTTCGGGCCACGCGGGCGTCGGCTCGGTGTTCGACCTCTCCAACGCCACAGTCGCCAAAACGCTCGGCTGCAAAGCCATCATCGTTTCCCAGGGCGGCATCGGCAAACCGATTGACGAAGTCTCGCTCAACCAGGCGTTGTTCGAAAAGGAAGGCGTCGAAGTCATCGGCGTCATCATCAACAAGGTGTTGCCGGACAAGATGGATTACATCACCGAATTCGCGCGGCGCGGACTCAAACGCAAAGGACTGGAACTGCTGGGCGTCGTTCCACATCAGCCGATCCTCTCCAACCCGTCCATTGATCTGATCCGCGAAGACCTTCGCGCCGAAATGCTCAACTCGCCCCCGGTCGAAACACTGAACGGCCTCGTGGACGACGTCGTGGTGGGGGCGATGGGAGCGCAAAACGCCATCCACTTCTTCAAACGTGGCGTGCTGCTCATCACTCCCGGCGACCGCGAGGACATCGTTCTGGCCGCCTGCACCAGCATCGAGGCCCAGAGCGACGACAAACTGGCGGGCATCGTTCTCACCGGCGGATTGCGACCCGGCGAAAACGTGCTGAAAGTCATCCGCACCATGCCCATCCCCGTGCTGCTGGCGCGACAGGACAGCTATCGAGTCGCTTCAAAAGTCCATGACCTCACCGTGAAAACGCGACCGACCGACGCCGAGAAAATCTCCCTCATCCGCGACATGATCGCCAAAAGCGTGGATGTGGATAAAATTTTGAGCGCGTTGTGAATGGCATCGGTCGTTTCCAAACAATGAACCGACTTTGGTGATATTGGAAACGGGCACGATGTCAACGGTGTTGTCGCCGATCCGGTCGAATTCTTCATTCCTCACCGGTCCACGCGGAATCGGCCCTTAAAACGGGATTGGCGCGCGAGCCAGCCACCTGTTATCCTTGCCGGCATGAGCATTACAGCCAAAGTTGAGGAAGGCAAAATCGTGCTGCCAGCCGACAATCCGTGGCCGTCCGGCACATGGGTGCGCATTGAGGCTGTGGGCAAACCAGCCCCTCCAAAACAAACCTTGATTGACCACCTGAAAAAGTTTCAAGGAGTCGAAATTCCCGCCTTTCAGTCGCACTGCCCGCCGCGCGTATGACCTGGCTGCTGGATACGAACATCGTTTCCGAACTCACCAAACCCGCACCGGACACAACGTGCGTGTCGTGGCTGGAGAAAAGAGCGGCGGACTGTTCGATTTCGACAATCACTCTCGCGGAATTGCGCTGGGGCATCGAACGTCTGGCAGACGGCAAACGCAAAGCCGATCGCGAAAAGGATTACAGATTCCTGATCGAAGATTATCAAGGGCGATTTTTCGAATTCAACGCGGCGGCAGCGACAGAATGGGGACGTTACGCGGCGGAGTTGGAAGCCCACTACGGAACCGACTGGTGGAAGCATTTTGATTTTCGAGACACGATGATTGCAGCCATTGCACGTGAATACGGACTGATTGTCGCCACGCGGAACGTCAAACATTTTCCCTTTTGCCGGGTGGATAATCCGTTCGCCGGATGAAACGGCTGACTTACCGGATGCAAGCAAACCGTCGGTGCCAAATCGGAATGTCAAACGGAGACGTAACATCACCACCACCCCGCTCAAGACGCTGCAACCTGCTCGATGACGCCGGCCAAATCTGAATCAAGAATGACAATCCCACCCCCAATCAATCAATCCCTCAAGTCCCTGCCCACCTATCAACCCGGCAGGCCGATTGAAGAAGTCGCACGCGAACTGGGATTGCCCGCCGCGGACATCATCAAGGTCGCATCCAACGAAAACCCGCTGGGCCCGTCGCCCGCCGCGCTGGCCGCCATGCAAAAGGTGCTTGCCAATCTGCATGGCGGCCAGCGCGGCGGG
>DAOLDN010000403.1:0-3812 GCA_035327385.1 Verrucomicrobiota bacterium
ACCAGACTGTGATTCGGCGACGCGCTCAGATGACCGGACAATGCCGTCCAAGCGCGGAAGGCCCATTGCTCGCGTTGCGACGGGGTCAAGGCATTGAGGTCGCCCGCGGTCGCGAGCACGGGCAAATGGGTGATGCGTTCAACGTCCGCCGTCGTTCTGACACGGCCGTCGGAAATTTCCCTCACGCTGAAAGCCAATCCTGCGAGAACGATGCCGCCAAACACGCCAGCCAGCCCCAGTTTGAGCATGGCCGCCCAGCGCGGCCCCATGCTGACGTCGGCGGGAGTGGGAGTGGCGAACAACCTGAAATAGCCCGCCGCATTCGCTTCATACAACTGGGCTTCGCGCTGACGACCGGCCAGTAGTGAGAGGCTGTTCTTTTGGGAATCCAGTTTTGCGCGAATCACGGCGTATCGCAGGCTCTGGCGGGAGACTCCGGTGACTTTGTCCTGCAAGGATTGTTTGAGAGAATCGAGCGATGCCAGTTCCTTTTCCAATGTGGCTTTGCGGGTTTGAATTTCCACCAACCGCATGTAAAGCGCGCCGCCCACCGAGCCTTCGCCAAGACTCGAAGGCGAGATGCCGTCCGGCTTTCCCTCGGCCAGTTGTCTTTCCAACACCGCGATGTGTTCCCGCTGCGCCTGCACGGTGGGATGCATCTCGGTGTAACGGCCCAACAAATCCATCAGTTTGCTTTTCGCGGCTTCGATCTTCTGGGCCACGGGATTTTGAGTTCCCAGTTCCTTGCGCAGCGCGGCGATCTGCATGTCGAGCATTTCAATCTCGATTCGTGAACTGTCCGACCGAGTGAGCAGGTCACTGAGCTGTTTTGTGTAGGCCTGAGCCTCGACCTCGGGATCGGCGGTGCCGGTTTCCTTCTGGAACGCTGCGAGTTCGTCGTTGATGCGGGCCATTTCCGCCTCGGCGGCGGCGATGCGATCCTGGTAGAACTGGCGCATGCGGCTGACCTCGGCCAGTTGCAGTTCGCGACCAAGTTGTACGGCTTCGTTGGCATAGAGTTCGGCGAGCGTCGCCAGTTCGCGACGGCTCTTGCCGGTGAGGGTCAGCGTGACCATGTCTTTCTCGTCGCCGAGCGTGACGGTGGCGGAATCTCTCAGTGCATTTTCCGAAATCCGCGGTTTTGCCTTTGCGGCGACGCGACGGGCCAGTTCCTGGGAGTTCATCAATTCGACGAGCGTTTGCATCGCCAGCGGAGTGGGACGGTATTTTTCGCCCGCTCCGGCGGTGAAAGTGGTGGAAACGTCGCGAAGGATGAGCGTGACGTTGATTTTCCCCTCGGACAGCAGCCAGCCGGCTATCATTCCCATCGCGGCACAAGCGGCAGCGGACCAGATCAATGTGCGACGTTGTGCCTTGAGTGCCGCCACGATGCGCATCGGGTCGAATGGCAGCCAGGAACGTCGAGCGCCGCGACGGTTTCCGGGGGATGGATCGGAATGTGAAGGTTGTGGATTGGACGCCGGAGGAAATTCGTAGGTGGCCAGCGCAGGCTCGAACGTGGGCCGCGAGGGAAGGCGCGCGCCGCGTTTCTTTCGCATTTCACTGAAACTGAGTTCGTCCGGGTTGTCGCTCATGCGGATTGTTGTTGTCGTTCCAGGTCGCGGATGACCGCGCCGACGGATTCCGATGAAACAGTGGCGTTGCCCATCAGCCAGGCGTGTTCGAGCGCAAGTTTTGCGATGCGATTGACCGCCCGCGGAACGCCTTGCGATGCGTCGAATGTCTTCTGAACCGCGTCCGCTTCGAACAATTCGCCCGTCGGATGCCCCGCCGCCAGTAATCGTTGGCGAAGATAATCGCCCGTTGCCGCAACGTCGAGAGAGTTCAGATGAAACCTGAGACTGATGCGTTGATTGATCGCGGGAACGCTCTCGACGTGTCTTCGCAACTCCGGCTGGCCGACGAGGATGATGGTGAGGTAGCTTTTGCCGCCGCCGTTGAAATTGGTCAGCATCTTCAATTCGTTGAGGGTGGCTGGCGGCATTTCCTGGGCTTCGTCGAATATCAACACGAGATGCCGGTGTTCC
Source organism: Verrucomicrobiota bacterium (assembly GCA_035327385.1). Taxonomy (GTDB): domain Bacteria; phylum Verrucomicrobiota; class Verrucomicrobiia; order Limisphaerales; family JADLHS01; genus DAOLDN01. Next base: position 2,049 of record DAOLDN010000403.1, read on the forward strand.
TCGCGAACGCGAGCGGCCTCCATCCGCAATTGTTCGCATCGGGCGAACTTGGTTCGCACCGGCTTGTGGTGTCCGTTCTGGAGATTTTGCAGGACGGAATCCATAAGATTGTTGAACGTGAATCCGGAGTTTTCCTGTGTGACGACCTTGAAGCGTTCGCGTTCGAGCCGTTCCGTGAAAACAGCGCGCGTGAGCGTTTTGCCGCAACCAATCTCGCCGGTAAGCATGCCCAACAGCATGGTTTCCTCGCCAACGAGGAAACTGAGCCGGTTCAACGCTTCGTCATGATCCTTGCTTTGGTAGAAAAACCGCGTGTCCCAGGTGGCTTCGAACGGTCTCTCCTTTAAGCTCCAATACGAGAGCAAATCCATGAAAGCAGTTTAAGCCGTCCACTGACAACGGGCATCTGGTTTCTTTGCCGATTAAACCGTAGTCGGCGTCCGTAACAAATCGGACGACATCAACGCTTCTTTGCGGGGGCGTTGGTTTTTGCGGGTTTGAAGGCGGACCGCAGCAGCCAGTGCCTTTGGAGGCCCTGAACGAGATTGTCCGCATTGGTGACTGCGGAGGATATCTGGCCCAGCATTGCCGGGTTTTCCTGGACTTGAAAGTTGAGATTGCTGGTGATGGCAGCCAGATTGACCAGCGAACGATCCACGTCGTCGAGAATCACATACAGATTCGTCGAGAGCAGCCATTCGCCGAGACTGCCGTCCGGATCGCTGAGGTTGCCGGTGATGAGAGAGATGTTCGTCAACGTCGGGCCGAGGGCGACAAGTTTTTCGCGGACGTCGGCTGTGATGGCGTGAGTTTCGGTGGTGATGAGCGCGACGTTGCTGATGATGGTGGCGATGCGGTTGGTGTCGAGAATGGCGGCGATGCGATTGGTGTAGTCCAGAATGTTGGGCAACGCGGCTTCGACTTGATTGGCGAGTTTTTCCAGGCGGTCGTTGATGGCGGGAGATTCCAGTGGCTCGAGCCAGTAGGACGCGTCCGGGCTGGGTCGGGCGTAGAACGTTTCACGTTCGCGGTAAGCGATCCTGTTCAAGGTTTTGAGGGCTTCGGGCAGTGAATTGGTGATCTGCAATTGTTCCTGCAACTGCTGGTTGAAGTAGCCCTGGCGCAGGACGCCCAAGGCGACTTCGTTCGTCCCCATGTAAACGGTGGGCACTCCCATGTAGCCTTTGGTTACCTCGAGGTATCGGCCACCCAACAATTCAGACGCCACTTTCACCTGCGAATCGCTCCACAAGTAGCCGAAATACGGTTTCTTGATCCAAAAATACACCGTCACGCCGTAGTCGTAATCCGTCGGGTCGTTGGCTTCGATGCGGGTGATTTCGCCGACGTCAAACCCCATCAGCTTCACAGGATTGCCGACTTTCAGTCCGGCGGCAGTGGAAAGGGAAGTTTGGTAACGGATTTTCTGGACACCCCAGCCTTTGCGTTCGGCCATCACCTTGAGGTAGTAAGCCAGTCCCGCCATCAGCAACACCACGGCCAGCAGCACGAACCAGCCGGCCGCCCGTTCCATGCGACTCAGTCGCGTTCTCAATTGCGGTGTCAGGTCTTGCAGTGCCATGAGGTCGCTACGCTAATGGGCTGTTGCCGGATTCGCGAGAAATTGTTTTGCCAGTTCGTCCGCCGAAGCCTCCAGTTGCTGGCGCGTTCCCAACAACTTCAATCCGCCCTCCTTGATCACGGCGAACTGGTGCGCCCGCCGCTTCCACGGATTCAAATCATCGGCGGTCACCACCAGTGTCA
>DAOLDN010000404.1:0-3808 GCA_035327385.1 Verrucomicrobiota bacterium
ATGCCGGGGACATCGGCGCGGTGGTGAAATTGAAGGACACGCACACCGGCAACACGCTTTGCAGCGCGAAACATCCGGTGTCGCTGCCCAAGGTGCAGTATCCCAAACCGAACATCCACGCCTCGCTCAAGGGAACGGTCAAGGGCGAGGAGGACAAAATTGCGTCCGGTCTCGCGGCGTTGCATCACGAGGATCCGACGTTCCTGCATCACGTGGATGGCGAATTGCACCAGACGATTCTGTCAGCCCAGGGCGAATTGCACCTGGAAGTCATCGCGGACCGTTTGCGCCGACGCTACAACGTGCATGTGGAATTGCACGAGCCTCGCGTGCGCTATCGCGAAACCATCAAGGGCCGCGGCGATTCAAAGTATCGCCACAAGAAACAGACCGGCGGGGCAGGGCAGTTTGCCGAGGTGTGGATGCGCATCGAGCCGCGTCCGCGTGATACGGGAGTGGAATTCACCAATTCGCTCGTCGGCCAGAACGTGGACAGGACTTTCGTTCCGTCGGTGGAAAAGGGCGTCAAACGCGCGTGCGAGGAGGGCATTCTCGCCGGGTATCGCGTCGTGGACGTGAAGATAGATTTCTACGACGGCAAGATGCATCCGGTGGATTCCAAGGACATCGCGTTTCAAACCGCGGGTTACTATGCGTTCAAGGAATCGTTCACCGCCGCGAAGCCGTGCATTCTCGAACCGATCCATTCGGTGGAAATCCGCATCCCGGAAGACTGCATGGGCAAGGTGATGGGCGACCTTTCAAGCCGTCGCGGCAGGATTCAAGGCATGGACGTGGACGGCAGTTTCCAGGTCATCAAGGCGCACGTTCCAGCCAAGGAACTTTACCGCTACTCCAGCACGTTGCGTTCACTCACGGGCGGTCGCGGCGTGCATCTGGAAGAATTCAGCCACTACGAGGAAATGCCGCGCGACGCGGAGCAGAAGGTGATTGAAGAGAACAAGAAGCACCGGCAGCACCAGGCTGAAGAATAGCAGCTCGTGGAATCGAGTGTGTCTTCCCAGACATGTGGATATGCGAGAGAGGTTGGGATTTCGATTCCAACCAGGTCAACTCCATAAACCAATTTCAGCGATTTCAACGTGATCGCGTCTGTGCTTATCCGCTTCATTAACTCGATAAAAAAACGTGAAATAATTCACAAAGATTCTTGCGGGTGAACGCACTTCCGTTAATCATGCGCGCCGCGGAATCAGTCTTTTGGGTGTCGGGAGTGTTTCATCCGGGTTGAGGGGAACAGGTCGGGCTTGATGTTGTACCGGGTCTGGATGAAGTGCCTGCGTTTCGGCGGGCGTTGCTCCTCCAAAAACAATTTACAGTCAGCGAGCGACTTTAGATGTCAGCAATTTTTCCGAAGTGGACCAACCGCCTTCCGTTGATGATCATCATCGGAGGGTTTCTTGTCGGCACGGCTGTGACGGCCGGGGTCTGGTATTATTTCACACCCAAATACACCCGCGTCGGTTATCAGCCGGTGCAACCGGTGGCTTTCTCCCATGCCACGCACGTGGACCAGCTCGGACTGGATTGCCGATACTGTCACAGTTCGGTGGAACGTTCCTGGTTCTCCAACATCCCGTCCAGTTCCACCTGCATGAACTGTCACAACCAGGTGCTCAAGGACGACCCGCGCCTGGCGCTGGTTCGTGACAGTGCCGCCACTGGCAAGCCCATCCCGTGGGTGCAAATCCACAAAGTCCCGGATTACGTCTATTTCAACCACGCCGTCCACGTCAACCGCGGCGTCAGTTGCGTGGAATGTCACGGACAGATCAACAAAATGGACGAGGTTTATCACGCCAAACCTCTCAGCATGTCGTTCTGTCTGGATTGCCATCGCGATCCCGCCGCCAAAATACGTCCGCCAGACAAGATCACCGACCTTGACTGGACCTGGAGCGCTGATCCGAACGTCGCCGCCCAAACCCAGCGCGCCAGGGGCAAGGAAATGGTCGAACACTGGCGTGTCGAATCGCTCCAGAATTGCTCCGCCTGTCACCGCTGATGAATTTACGATTTACGATTTACGTTTTACGATTCGCGCCGCTTCCCGAGCGTCCGGTTGGCGCTTGGACAATCCGGCTTCCGGCTTCCGGCATTCGGCAATGAACACCCATTCTCCAACCCAATCTGAAACCCCGAAAGGCCGTCAATATTGGCGCAGCCTGGACCAGGTCGCTGATACGCCCGAATTCAAGGACTGGCTGGGTCGTGAATTTCCGGAAGGCGCATCTGAACTGGCCGACCCTGTTTCGCGCCGCCATTTCGTGAAGATCATGTCCGCCTCGTTCGCGCTGGCGGGCATCGGGTTTGCGGGATCGGGTTGTCGCAGGCCGGTGGAAGTGCTCACGCCTTTCGGCCAGGCCCCAGAGAATTACACGCACGGCGTGGCGCAGCTTTACGCCACGGCGTTGCCTACCCGCACGGGCGCTGTTCCGCTGGTCGCAAAGTCCTACGAAGGCCGTCCGGTGAAGGTCGAGGGCAATCCGCTTTATCCCGGAGCAAACGGCGGCTCGGACCGTTACGCTCAGGCGTCCATCCTCAATCTCTACGATCCCGACCGCGCGACCCGTTTCGTCAAGGCAGGCAATGTGGTGAAGACGGACGAGGCAAACGCGTTCCTCGATTCGTTGGCGAAGAAGTTTTCAGCGAACCAGGGCGAAGGCCTCTGTCTGCTCGGCGAACAGAAGGCTTCTCCGTCGCGCAAGCGGTTGCACAAGGCCATTGCCCAGAAGATGCCCAAGGCGCGCTGGTTCTTGTATGAACCGGTGGACGTGGACATCCATCGTCGCGCCGCTTCGCAGGCGTTCGGCAAGCCCGTTCGTCCAGTGTTCCACTACGACAAGGCCACGACCATCCTGTCGCTGGACTGTGATTTCATCGGAGGCGAGGAAGACGCGCACAACAACATCCGCCGTTTTTCGTCGGGCCGCAAAATCCGGACCTCGAGCGACAAGATGAACCGCCTTTACGCGGTGGAATCATTGTTCACGCTCACCGGCATCAACGCCGACCACCGCCTGCGCCTGCCGTCGAGCGTTGTCGTTCAAGTCGCGGCCGCCGTCGCTGCAAAATGTGGCGTGGACGTCAGCGGGATTCCCGCGCTGGAAGGCGAAAAGAGCAACGAATGGATCACGGAATGTGCCAAGGACTTGATTGCGAACAAGGGCTCCGTGCTTGTCGTCGCCGGCATTCGTCAGCCCCTGGCCGTGCATCTGTTGGCTCACGCCATCAACGCGCAACTCGGCAGCGTCGGCAAGACCGTTGAACTGCTCGACAAACCCGCTCCCGAAGCGGAAGGCATCGTTGAACTCGCCAAGGAATTGAACACCGGCAGGGTGGACACGCTGCTGATCCTTGGCGGCAATCCGGTCTATAACGCGCCGTCCGACCTGAACTGGGCCGCGACCCAGCGCAAGGCGAAGACCGTCGTTCGCCTCGGCGATCATGAGGACGAAACGTCCGCTGTCGCCGACTGGCATTTTCCGATGGCGCATTACCTCGAATCCTGGGGCGACGCGCTGACGACCGACGGCACGCTGGTTCCCATCCAGCCGTTGATCGCCCCTTTGTTTGAAGGTATTTCGGATCTCGAATTTCTGGCCCGTGTCGGCGGTTTGAGCACGACCAGCGGCTACGAAATCGTTCGCGAGACCTTTGCCACTTACTCCAACGGCGGTGAAGAGGCGTGGAAAAAGTTTTTGCATGGCGGCTATCTTGCCGGTTCGGAAGCAAAGCCGGTCAGTGCGTCCATCAACGCATCGGCGGTCAGGCAGGCACTTGCGGG
>DAOLDN010000405.1:0-3807 GCA_035327385.1 Verrucomicrobiota bacterium
ATCCCAGTTTCACCGCCACAAGATCCTGCTCCTCGCCCACAACGAAATCGCTGAACGACGTCAGGCCCACCGCCTTGATGCTGGTGGCCGTGGGATCGGCCACGCTGACCTGCGACCAGGTGCCGTTGAGTTTGGCAACGACGAACTCGTTGAAATCCGCGCCGCCATCCACGTCGCCCGACACCCAGTTGAACGTCGCGTCATAATTGCCCACCGCAATGTCGCCGCCCTCCAGCGTCCAATAGCGGTTCACGCTCAGGCTGCCGTCCACGCCGGAACTGGCGATGTCCGGATGCTCGCTTCCGGCAACGCTGGCGACCACCGTTCCACCACCGCTCACGTCCAGGTCCGACAACTGCACCGGTGTGTAATCGCTGCTGTCGCCGACGGCGAAGTTAAAGGACTGGTCATTGGCCACGCCGAAGGTTTTGGCGAGATTGCCGACGATGTAACGGCTGCTGCTGACTCCGGCCAGCGACGCCGCGCTGCCCAGTGTGAGAGTGTTCGCGCCGGTGATGAGTTTGCCGTCCGTCAGTGTGGCCGTGCCCGTCACGGTCGCGTTGGCGCTCAACGTCACGTCGTTACCGTTGTCAATCGTGAGATTGTTCGCGCCGGTGAGACCGTTGCCTGTGTTCTGCGGGCCGCTGCCGTTGTAGGTATAATTGCCGCCTGCGTTGTAAGTGCGCGTGCCGGTGACCTGAATGCTGCCGCTCGCGCCGGAAGTGGTGATGCCATCGGCGTTGGCGGTAATCAAGCCGCCACCCGAGGCGACTGTGAACCGGCCCAAGCCAGTCACGACACTCGTTCCAAAATCAACAATCGCACCAGTATTGATGGTCCAGTCATTCGTGCTTGTAAACGTTCCGCCGCTGGTGAACGTCTGCGGACTGGTTCCAGAAAACCGGATGCTCGGCGTGACACCGTTGTCCGTTTTGGTCAGGGTGCCTGAGCCTGTCACGGCGACATCCCCGCCCACATTGACGGTCATGCTGCCGCCGGCGGCGGTGCCGGAACTTTTGACATTATACGTGCCGCCAGAAACTGAAATGTTGGTCGCCACGTTGATCACGTGCGTGTTGTTGCCGCTCGCGCCAACCATTGTTCCGCCTTCCACGCTGATATTTCCCACACTCAGGTTCAACGCCACCGCCGTGGCGGCAAGCCGCAACTCCCCCGATCCCGTGCTTTGCACCCGGAGCGTACCGCGTACCTGTGTCAGACTTCCGTTCATCTGCCGGCTGCCCGTCTGGCCTGCGTTATTCCATGTGAAATTATAGAAATCCTGCTGCAACCCGATGGCAACCGGGTCCGTACCCGCAATACCGGTCAATTCGCATGTCGAACCGTCATTCCAGGTCGAAATGGCAATGACGCCGCCGTTCTGGTTGTGCTGATACAAGCCTCCACTTTCAAACAACAATGTGCCGGTCGCATTCGTTAATGTCCCCGCGCTGCTGATTGTTCCACTGACGGAACAGTCTGTGCCAGGACCGTTGGTGACAACCAGCGTCTGCCCGCTGTTGACCGTGATCTGACCGCCAGCATTCACCACGGCCTGATCCACCATGACGGAGGCTGCGACGGTGATGTTGTGACCGTTGAGAACTGTGATGCCGGAGGAATTGGTGTTGTTGGGGGACACGGAGGCCGGATTCCAGCCGCCGTCGTCTATGTTGACCTCCCAACTGCCCGCATCCGCCCAGTTGCCGCTGGCAACCGCGCTCCGATACTGCACATCTTGAACGGTCAACGTGGCCGGAGCGGAGGTGTCCGTGGAACTGTCGCACGCCACACTTGCCACGCAGCGATATTGATTGCCGTCTTCGGCCCCCGTGAGAACCGGAGTGGTGTAGAAAGATAATGTCGCGCCGCTGATATTCGCAAAACCACTGCCAGTATCCACCTGCCATTGATAGGTTCTCTCAGTGCCTGTGGCGCCAACATTGAAAGTCGCCGTGCTGCCAACTACGCCTGTTGTGTTCACCGGGTCGGCGGTCACTCCCGCTGGATCACAACCGGCTGACGGAGTCACATCCGCCCATGTAGTACCCACCCGGAGTTCATCAACATATAGTGCCCCGCTGGTATCGGTAACATTACCAAAGAGGAATACCGTTGTTGCTGATGATATATCACTGTTTGCCGTAGTGGTAATCGGCGTCACTCCCGCATTCGCTTCATCAGTTTGGCCTAGGGCTGGATTCAGCCATACTGCCACCTCATCGGCACCCGCCTGAAACTTATATCGGAAAACTACAAGATATGTTTCATTGGTATTCAACGCGGTGCTACCCGTCGCGCCAGCGCTTCCGCTGTTCTTGTATGCTGTGAGTTGTCTCGAACCGTTGATTCCTACGCCACCCATAGGGTTGCCGCCCCCAGTACTGTTGCGAAAGCCGTAAAGAATACGAGCTGTGGGAGTTGCTGCAGTAACTTTCATCAAGAACGAACCGTACACAGCATTACCATCCCCACTGACCGTCGAGCTAAGTGGCGCTCCTGAGTTTCTTGAGCTTGCCGTGGCCAAGCGCGCGCCATACGACGCCGTTCCAGATATCGGCGACAGTCCAGAGTAAGTCAAAGCGCCGTCAGCAGTTGAGATGGGACTCGTAGTTCCCGTTCCGTTTCCGTACGGCCATTTAGTGCTGTAATTACCTGTGGATTGGTTGTTGCCTAGTTGCGTACCTTCACCGTAAGTCGTGGGGTATTCCTCAGAAAACAGAATCGCCGCAAATCCACTGTGAGCCAGCATGATCGCCCCTAACGCGATAGCAAAGGCAAACAGTTTGAATCCGAGGAGCGAAAGCCTGTGTTGTTTTTGGATTTTCATATCAAGGGGTGTCGTGAGATGCCGTACTGGAGAAAGGGAAAGTTTTGCGGCCGCTGAATTAATTTGCACAGGAAGCAGCATACGCCTGAAACGGCTGGGAAAACCAAACCTCCTGTCATGGCACATCGGCACTTCATGGTACGCGGCAACTGCGTTGCGACTTAATAATTATTTTAGGCTTCTGGAATGTCGCCATCGTATCACCCGTTTTGGCGATGTCATCAGATTCCACTCCATGTTCCGTGCAAGCCGTTGTGAATTTTTTGCACTGCGGAGTTAGAAAAACAAATCCCGAGAAACGCCTGTAAGAACGCTGTAAATATATATGAACAGCATCCAGCTTCGTGACGACCTGCGGTGTGTAACGATATAAACAATGGAATCCGTAAAACCGAATCCCGGCAGGCGTTGCGCCGTGTTCATGAGTTGGAGGATTGAGGATGGTGGATGGCAGATAGACGGCTGGTGTTGAGGGTATTCGACAGGAGAAAACGGAGCGACCGGAAATCTTGGTAATGTGAACCGGAAAGGATTCGGCGCTCCAAAGTCGGCAGCGAAGTTGTTGGCTTGCACAGTTCATGGGTTATGAACGATCCGCTGACCGGACGAATACCAGTTCGCGGACCCGGATGGGTTTGATTGAGAGCGATAGTAAACGGTGCGCAGCGGCAAACCACCGCATGTTTGTGCGGAACGGTTTCGGCAATCCCCAGGAACTGAAGTTTCTCACAGGAGGAAACGGAAGCAACGAAGTCGGAAACTGACTCACGCCAGGGACGCAAAGGGCGCAACGTCGTCGGTGTAGATGAAGTTTCTTCTTTGCGGTCCTTGCGACCGTTGCGTGAGGAAGGCGGAAAGGCTGATGTTCCGGACTTTGTTTCCCTGGTTTGCTTCTGTGAATGGCGCTGCCGCTTGAGCTATCTTCGACCTTCCATCGTCTATCATCCATCTGCGATCACCCCCCCTCCGTGAGGCCT
>DAOLDN010000406.1:0-3794 GCA_035327385.1 Verrucomicrobiota bacterium
GCCGCAAAGCCGGCCAAGTATTTTTATAAAAATCTGGTCCTGGGGCTTGCGGGGTTCTTCAATACCCGCCGTTATGAAAACAATTATCTCTCCGCGTGTTGGCGTGCGGAAGTTGTAGGTCAACCGGTCCACGAACAGATGATCGCCGGCTTGAGTTTTAAGGCGCACGACCTGATCGCCGGCGCGGAAATATTGTCCGCGCTTTAATCCGGCGCGTGATCCCAAGTCCTGTTGTCCGAAGTCCGGCGGGAACCACAGCGTATGGGCGACGCCGCCGATGTAGATCGTCTGTTTGATGTTGAAGATCAGGAAACGCGTCGGCGCACTGATGCCGTCCAGCGTGCCGTCCACCTTGGCCTTGACGTCGAGATACGAAACACCGCCGAAAAAGTCGCGGACACGGGCCAATCCGCCAGGAATTTGGGCGTGTGGATTGGTGATGAGATTTTCCGAAGTGATGCCGAAAAGCGTCGGTTGCATGGAACCGGTCGGGATCTTGAAGGGTTGCAGGAAGAACGTCCTGATGGCCATCGCCACCGCCAATGCGACCAGCAGCACCTCGATGTTTTCGCGCCAGGCCGCGTTGGGATATGGCTTGAGCCATTTGTTGGCGGCCTGCTCCAGATTTTCCATCTGTTTTCGCAAGGCATCCTTGTCTCCACCCGATTCCAGCGCGGCAGTCATGTCGTTGATCGCAGCGCCGACGTTTTCCACGGCCTGATTCGGGAGAATGTCGCGTTGTGCGTTGAGCATGCGCCGAACGTGTTTGCGCATGGAAACCGCCTGTCGGACGACTTTGGATGTGAACCAGCGGATGATCATGTTTTCAGAACTTCGATGAAGGCTTCCTGCGGAATGTTCACGTTGCCGATGGATTTCATCCGCTTTTTGCCTTCCTTCTGTTTCTCGAGCAGCTTGCGCTTGCGTGACACGTCACCGCCGTAGCATTTCGCCGTCACGTCCTTACGGAAGGCGCTGACGGATTCCGAGGCCACGATCTTTCCGCCGATGGCTGCCTGGATTTTAACCTGGTATTGCTGCCGGGGGATGACTTCCTTGAGCTTTTCAGCCAGCGCACGTCCCCTGCCCTCCGCCTTGCTGCGATGCACGATGCACGAGAACGCGTCCATTGGCTCGGCGTTGACGAGCATGTCCAGCTTCACCATGTCGGATTCGAGGTAGCCTTCCGGCTCGTAATCCATCGAGCCGAACCCGCGCGTGATGCTTTTGATGCGGTCGTGGAAATCAATGAGGATTTCGTTGAGCGGCAGGAGGCTCGTCAACATGACACGACGCGAATCCAGAGTCTCCGTGTGATCCACATTGCCGCGCTTCTCGGAGATCAACGCCATCATGTCGCCGATGTTTTCGTTCGGACAAATCACGAACGCCTTCACCATCGGTTCTTCGATCTTCTCGATATAAGTCACATCCGGCATGAAAGCCGGGTTGTCCACTTCCTTCATTGTGCCGTCGGTGAGATACACCTTGTACACCACGCTCGGATACGTCGCGATGATGTCCATGTTGTATTCGCGCCGCAGCCGTTCCTGCACGATCTCCAAATGCAGCAAACCCAGGAAGCCGCAACGGAAACCGAAGCCGAGCGCCACCGACGTTTCCGTCGAATACACGAACGCGGAGTCGTTCAGCTTCAATTTGCCCATCGAAGCTTTCAGCGCCTCGTAATCCGCCGTGTTGATGGGATAAATCCCGCTGAACACCATCGGATGAATCTCTTTGAACCCGGGCAGTTCGCCCGAAGGATTGCGCGCGTCCGTGATGGTGTCACCCATCTTCACGTCCGCCGGACTCTTGATGTTGGCCGTGATGTAGCCGGTTTCGCCCGTTTCCAGCTTGTCGCGCGTGTACGGTTTCGGATTGAAACTGCCGACCTCCTTGACCTCGTAATTTTTGCCGGAGTGGACCAGCTTGATCATCATCCCCGGCTTGATTTCGCCGTTGAAGACACGCACGTGCGTCACAACACCCTTGTAGGTGTCAAAATACGAATCGAACGCCAGCGCCTGCAAACTCGGCTCGCCCGTCGGCTTGGGCGGCGGCACGCGTTCGATGATGGCTTCGAGAATCTCCTCGATGCCGATGCCCTGTTTGGCGCTGCACGGAATCGCCCATTCGCCCGGAACGGCCAGTACGTCTTCCAATTGCTGCTTTGCCTGCGGCACGTTCGCATGGCCGAGATCAATCTTGTTGATGACCGGGATGATCGTCAGGTTCTGCTTCGCCGCGAGATGATAGTTGGCCACCGTCTGCGCCTCGACACCTTGGGCCGCATCAATCACCAGCAACGCTCCTTCGCACGCGCTCAGGCTGCGTGACACTTCGTACGAGAAATCCACGTGACCCGGAGTATCAATCAGGTTCAGCTCGTACGTCTCGCCGTTCCGGGCCTTGTAAAGCATCGTCACAGGATGCGCCTTGATGGTGATGCCGCGTTCGCGTTCCAGGTCCATCGCGTCAAGAAGTTGATCCTCCATGTCGCGCGTGGCGATTGTGCCCGTCAAATGCAGCAGCCGGTCTGAAAGCGTCGTTTTCCCATGATCAATATGGGCGATGATGCTGAAATTACGTATGTGTGCGGCGTCCATCCAAATATCTTTTGCTCTTGGTCTTCGTCTTAATCTTAATCTCGAACCAGAGCGCGGCAGGATAACTGCAAAGCGCCGGAAGAAAAGCAAAATGGGTAACACACCGGCAACTTGTGTAATCGGAAGATCGGGAGCATTTTGTTGGCAGCGCCGTCAAATTGCCCATGATCACAGCTTTGCTTTACCCGCACAGGTATTCGTTGTTGGCACATCCGGACATGCTGAGGTGAAAGTGTATCCTGAGAACTGCTTGCCCAAGAGTGCCAGGATTCATTTACTGGGCGGGTGCAGTTCCCGTTCATCCTGAATCCAGCCCAACAATCCTCAAAGGAGGAGTTTTTCGCGATTGGCGAACGACAGATTCCCCTGTTGTTGGTTCGCAATCCACGGGCGCGACGGTATGTGCTTCGAGCGCGCCCGGATGGTTCGGCGCGACTGACCATTCCTCGCGGAGGCTCGGCCATGGAAGCGCGACGCTTTGCAGAACGGCACAGGGACTGGCTTGAGCGGCAATTCCAACGCCTGGCTGCGAGTCCACGCCGGCCAAAGAAATGGTTGGTTGAAACCGAGATTTTGTTTCGTGGAGAAACAGTGAAAATTGAGGTGGGAGTCAACGGGGAGAGCGATATGATCCGGTTTGGCAGCGAGACGATCAAGGTGTCCATCCCGGCGGCGGATTTACGTCCTGCGATTGAGACGCATCTGTGGAGACTGGCAGCGAAAGAATTGCCGCCAAGGGTTCACGATTACGCGGCGTTGCATCAATTGCCTGTGCGCCGGGTCACCGTTCGCAATCAACGGTCGCGTTGGGGCTCGTGCTCGCGGCGCGGAACGATTTCGCTGAACTGGCGGCTCATCCAGTCGCCGCCCCACGTCCGCGACTACATCATCCTTCACGAACTTTGTCATCTGCGCGAGATGAACCACTCTCACCGATTCTGGCGCGAGGTGGAACGTGTGTGCCCGGGCTACGAGACCGCCGAGCGTTGGCTCAAGCAACATTCCTTCCTGCTCAAATAGCTGCCCAATTGGACGTGGCAATTCGATTGGTAAGTTTCCACCGGTGACTCACCGCTCAATCAGGACACTGCCGCTCGGTTTGTTCCGAACATGAATCCCGCGCCGATTTAGAGCAGTTTCAAAAAATCTGTAGCCGCGGAAAGACTTGGTGATGTCGAACTGCGC